>JAJXWT010000009.1 GCA_021781475.1 bacterium | reverse complement strand
ATAACCAGCTGATCAGGCCGGTTATTTTATTCCCCTTGCAAGGTGGAAATATCTCGTGGCTTCGTATTCTTTTGGTTTACGTTGCCTATTTTTGTAAGGTATTTCTTTTTGTCGATATATCTTACCTACTGCCACCATAGCAAAACATAAGCGGCTTGTCAACAGGTTTTTTGTAACAAAATAAAAAATAACCCACCTACACTGGCACGTGGCGCACCTGGGGCCCATTAAAGTTGACAAAAACAAATAAAAATACTAACATATGGCTGCTTCTCACCTTAACATTGAAAACCTACCCCCACGAGGTGTGTATGACCATTTGGCATATCTTTGATTACGCCTTGGCTGCTGGCGGTGGAATCATGATTGTTGTGTACCTGCTCGTAGGCAGTTTATACCCCGTGCGGGGCGCCTTTTTGCAGGTCCAGTCCTTGGCATTAGGGTTTGTTCCGTTGATGGGGCTGATCCTGAGTGGCCACGATCACACGCACGTGCTGGGCTGGCTGGCACTTGTGTGCTTTCCGGTGGCGGTGTCGTATGCGTTTTCGGTGGGCTTAATGGGGCTCACGTTCGACGTGCCGTTTTTTGCGGCAAAAAGCGAGCGGCAAAAAATTACCTTGTTTTTGGCTTTATGGCAGTTCGTGCTAGTAGCCACTACACTAGTTTGCTGCTACAGTAACCCCATTATCACTCTGCTGTATGGTGCGGCCCATGGTGCCGGCGATTTTGAACTGCAGCAGAATAACCAGCAGATAGCAGTTGCGTACCTTTTTGGCGCCTTTATTGCCTTCCGCCTGCTGCTGCACGCACGCTGGGCTGTCAAGCGCGAAAAGGATCCGCCAAAGTGGGTCGACAACCTGTTGCTATACGGCAACCCAAAGGATTTGTAACCCCCAATTCATGAAAGGAGAAGCCAAGGGCGCTGTAACGGCGCCCTTTTCCTTAGCAAACGTTTCTATTGCTGAGCTTCAAATAGCGCATACTTATGAATTAGTGGGGTATTGCAGCGCCCAGCTCTTCTGCGAGGCACTTAGTAAACATTATTGAATTAAGTATGCAGGCGCGCGGTTGTTAATATCTGCGACTATGTACCCGTTTGAGATAGTAAAAGTATACACTTGCTATATTCATTTTGGGAAGGCCGTATAATAGCAAATATGGAACGTGATGTTTACTTAGATATCGACGGCGTGCTGTTGGCGAATGACCTGACGCCTGCCAATTACGCCAAAGAATTTTTAGCAACCGTGCTAAAAAAATATCCAGATAGTACGTATTGGCTGACGACACATTGTAACGGCGATGCGAGCGTGCCGCTAAAGCACATCGGTCACCTGTTTGACGCCGAAACGGTAGAGCTGATGAAAAAGATCAAGCCGACAACATGGCAAACGGCAAAAACGCGCGGAATTGATTTTACCAAGCCATTTTTGTGGTTTGACGATGGTTTGTTTTATGCCGAAAAGGCTGATTTGCTTGCGCATGGCGTACTAGATAACTGGATTAAAGTGGATTTGAAAAAAGACCCAAACCAGCTGGCAAAGTTCGTAGCGAGCTTTCCCATACCACTTGCCTAGCCGGCCGCGCATTAAAAAGCGTGAGCTATTTAATATTAAAGTGGCCACTCGCACCTTTGTGTGCTATAACAGGCTAACAGAAAGCCGGTGGCGCGTAATGAGGCAGACAAAAAACCCAGAAACCCGAACGTTTAGCAGCTACCCTGCTGGCGATTACCAAACGATTGTAGCCGAGGATAACGAGCGCCTAAAAGAATATGAATTTTGTGCCCAGCTAACCGCCGACACAGCCGAGTGCATTGATAAGCTTATTGACACACCCACTCACCTGCCTAATGACACGCTGGTGCTTAGTAACGGCAACCTCGTTGCAAAAACAATAACCTCGCCAACTAATATCGGGCTGACTTTTGCGAGTTTAGTTGCCATGCGCGACATGGGGCTGCATACTGCCGAACACACAAACGCGACCACCGGCGCTATGTTAATGACGCTTGAGCGGCTAGAAAACGACAACGGACTTTTTTATAACTGGTACGACACCAACACCGGGGCGGCCATTACCCCACCAGAAGGCAAAATTATATCTACGATTGAGGGCGGGTGGGCGTATACTGGGCTGCTGATATTAAAAAATGCCGGCTGTGGCGAACAAAGCACCCGGGCGGCAGCCCTGCTAGATGCAATGGATATAACCCGGCTTTTTGACAGAAAAAAGAACTTATTTTACGGCCATTACAATAGCAGCCTGGGCCAGTTTTCGAACTACCATAACGATATGTTGCTTTCGGAAACACGCATAGCCAGCTATATTGCCATGAGCAAGGGAAAAATTGAGCCCAGCCACTTTAACCAGCTTGGCCGTTTTGCGCCAGCTGGCAAGCCGCAGTCTGCACAGGCTAAAACTGGCGCAATAAAAAGCTGGGGTGGCAGTATGTTCGAAGATTTAATGCCCCGCTTATTTTTAACCCAAGGCGAGCCTGGCGAAATAGAATATGCCCAGCGCGAGCATATTCAAAACCAAATAGAGTATGGCCAACGGTACCTTAATGGCAGCTGGGGTGTGTCGGTGTGCCGTACGCCAGATGGCTACAAAGAGCTAGGCGTACCGGCGAATGCAGCAGAGGGTGGCTACCCTGCGGGTACTGTTATTACTGCGCACGCAAAGTTGCTTGCGCTGCCCTTTGCGCGCGAGCAGGTCATTGCAAGCACCATGCAAGATTGCGAACGCTACCCAGGGTATAACAAACCGGGGTTTGGAATTTGTGATGCCGTGGATACCGCCAACGGCAAAATGTCAGACGCCTACCTTGTGTTAGACCAAGCCATGATTTTATTGGCGCTATATAACGATTGGTATAAAGACGCAGGCGGCATGGGCCGCTATGTGTCCGAGCTAAGCCTGGCACTCGCGGCATAAACGGGCCCGCAAAGGCCCCCGGCCAGCTAGTGAGCGCCCCCATACCAATAAGTTGGCAAATATTATATAATTATGTTGTGGTAAAGAATAGAGAGTTCACGCCTGATGGCGTTGCCCTGCGGAGCAATTTCTTAACGGTGCAAGGCTGCACGCTGCGCGCGGACGTATTGCCTGGCGCGAGCAAGAGCGAACTACGGGTAAACGCCCATGAGCTTGGTCGGATTTTACAGCTTGGCCGGTTTGCTATTTTGGATGGTATTGAGGATTTTTATGAACACACGCTCGCCAATAACCCTGGTGCGGAAGTTGTGCGGCCCAGTATTTTTACGGTTCGCCTTGGGAATACAAAACAAGCAGACGAGCCAAGTATGGATGTTTTTACGGAATACGGCCATGCGAACGGCGGCGTGATTGAAAATGACCATGAAATACAACCAGGTTTTCATGAATACTGGGCCGAGGTCATGGCTGCCGGGTTTAAACCAGAGGTTCGCAGAACAAGCGGCAAAAAAGATGGTGGTGCGTGGCTATTGCTCCGTAAGCCCACCCTTTTACAAGTTGCGAGCGATTGGCTGAGGTTCCCAATTGACTTGCAGCCGAGCCTTGCGCAAATAACCGATTCGCGGGCTAGCAAAATTGACGCCCTTGGGCAGCTGCAAGATAAATTGGCAGAACGCATAGACAATTTTGATGATACGATCAAATCCTTTACACCCGGTGAACTGCGCGCCCAAGAGCGCACGCGCATGCAAGTTGGCGCCCTTGTTGGCGCGTTTGCATTTAAACAGGCCGCGAGGCTTAAATGGGATATTGAGGCAGATATTGACGATGTTGTTACCTACGCGAACCAATACTCACCCAGCGCTGCAAGGGCATTTGAAAACGCGATATAGTAACAACCTACAACTTGAATGAGCTAAGGTCGCTCATGCCACCTAGGGCGCCGGCGCCAACAAGCTCGCGCTCAAAATCGCTCATGCCGATGCCGTCGTCGTATGCCGCAAAGATACCATCGTAGCAGGGAATCTTGTGGGTATCTTCTGCATAATAAATGCGATTTGCAGGATCGTTGACATTCCAAATGCCATTCGCCAACTCACCCTCTGCGGGTGTCCAGTCTCTTAACGGTTGAAGGTCTTCGTCTATAGCAGTTACTTCAACTGTAAATTGTCCGATATGATGGGGTATCGACCGAGCAATAACAGGAATTTTTAATGCCTCTGCGTGCTGTTTTAGGCGTAAAAAGAACATTAAAATTTGGGCGTCGGTAATATCCCCTTCTTTTAGGCGCTCGTTAAATGTGCGCTGATATTCTGCCTGGTTGCATAAGCCACCGTGTTCTAGGTTTGCCATAATTCCACCATTTTAAACCCAGTCGCTGGGCATGTAAACCGTAACCACTATGCGTCATGCGCAACTTTGCAAGGTGTGCTACTATAACATTGATATAAATCCACCCTACGACAGCCCCGTTATCGCTCATAACACCAGGGAACGTGGTATTCGCTAACGAGCAGTCGGCGTAATGGTCGAAATGCTGGCTTATATAATTAGTAAACAAAGGGTGTTACATGGAAAAACACGACAACATGCCGGAATTTGATTGGCAGCAGCACCAGCATCAGCATATGAAGAACTGGCGTGCATGGGGCTCGTGGTTTAGCTGGGGCTCGCCAGTAGGGCTGGCCCTGTTCTACGCCATCATAGTGCTGTCTACCGGTGCGTTTATTTGGTTAATGAACCATAAGTAATCGGCTCAGTGCACTATTAAAGCGCCACCTTGCGGTGGCGCTTTAATAGTCGGGGTATAACTGGGTTATAGCTGTGTTGCGTTCGGGCGAGTAGGCTTCCCTGTCTTGTTTCTTGCTGTAGTAGTCCCTAGTTTGGGCTCTCTGGCGAGAAGCGCACCATATAAAAAGCGCCACACGAGGTGACGCTCTTTATATGGTGACCCCTGCGGGAGTCGAACCCGCGATTTTCTGGATGAGAACCAGACGTCCTGGACCACTAGACGAAGGGGCCAAAGTCTTGCTTATACTACCAAAAAAGCGGCCACGTGTCCAGATTACAGCTGCCCGATGAGCTCGAGGAGCTTGCGCGGGGTAATTTCGGCTTTAATCAGGTAGCCGTCGGCGTCGTGTTCCATGGCGGCGCGGCTGTCGGCATCTTGGTCAAAGTTGGTCATAATGATAATTTTTGCCTGGGCCGAGGCATTGTTTTGCGACTTTTTAAGGGCTTTTAAAATGTCGGTGCCACGGACTTCGGGCAACATAATATCGAGCAAAATAAGGTCGTAGGGCTTGTTTTGGGCGGCAACTAAGCCGTCGGAGCCGTCTATCATCCAGTCAACGGTATAACCTTGGTGCAGCAGGCTGCGCACGTACATTTCACCAATAAAGCGGTCGTCTTCGATGACTAAGATGTTTTTGATTGCCATAAGCTTAGTATAACCCAGCCACTAGCCACTGTACATGGAGTGGTTTTTAATCCAGCTGCCGCCGGTGGTGATCATGTTAGCGCCGGTGTTGGTGTTGCCGCCAGCTAGCAGCTTGTCTTTAACACTGGCATAGGTGGGCACGCTGAACCAAAAGGTGCTCCCCTGGCCTTCGGTGCTGGTGACGCCAATTTGTCCGCCGTGGCTTTCAATAATTGCTTTGCTAATATACAGGCCAATGCCGGTGCCGGCCACGGTTTCGCGGCTGCGGTGGCTGCGGTAAAACTTGTGGAACAGGCTGCCCATAACACTGCCGGGCATACCAATGCCGTGGTCGGTGACGGTGACTTTAACAAAATCGCCATCTTGCAGGGCTTGTACGTTTACTAAGCCGCCTTCGTTGGAATATTTTATAGCGTTGTCGATTAGGTTACCCAAAACTTCGGATAAGCTGGAGCGGTCAGCAGCAATCGTAGGTAAATTATTAGGGATATCGACGCTAAGGAGCCGGTTTTGGCTTGTGGCGCGCAGCTGCATGTCATCGTTAATGCCTTCGTACACGGCGGCCATGGTATCTTCGGTTAGGTGGAGCTGCAGGTGGCGCCTGTCGTAGCGGCTGGCGTTCAAAATATTGTTAATGTAGCCGCTTAGCCGGCTGGCGCTTACCACCAGGCGTTTTAGTAGTTCTTGCTGGTCGGGCTGCAGCAGGTTTTCGGTTTCGAGTGTTAAAACATCGAGGTAGCCGCGGATAACAGTAATGGGGCCGCGCAGTTCGTGGGCGGCAAACGAAATAAAGTCCAGGGCATCATCTTCGGGCTGGTAAATATCTGTGTGGTCAAATAGCACTAGCACCACCTCGGCTTCGCTGCCCTTTTCAAACGTGGCGGCAATGTCAAAAATCCGCCGGTTTTCTTCGCCAACAATTTTATTGGGCACGCGTTGCCAGACTTTTTCGGCATGCACCTGGGTGTCACGCACGTTTTGTAGCCACTGCTCAAGCGTATCGTGTTCGTCGAACACGAGTTCAAGGTTTTTTGCGCCGTCGGTGGTTACACTGATTGGCGTGCTTTCGTTGGCATACTGCAATGCGCCGGTGGCAGTTAGCACAGCGATCCCGGCCTTGGTATTGCTAAGGGCGCGGTTAATAAGGCTACCGGCGCTACTGTTGGGCTTTTTTGTGGTTTTGTCAGCTGCCGCTGATTTGTACATTAATTGCAAAAGGGGTTTTAGGCCGCTGCGCGCAAAGTGCTCGGCGTTAGGGTTGGGCGGCACAACAGTGCTTGGTTCGCCCGATATATGCGTAAGGGCGTCGCTGATAGTTTTGAGGGGCACGGTAACTAAATGCACCAAAATAATATTCATGCTGATTGCTCCAGCAAAAAGTGCCACAACAAGGGCGGCAAAACTGAGTGATTCTTCGGGTATGCCAGTGGTCACGACAACTGCCAGCAGTACAACAACCGCCAGTAGTACGCCCATACCTATGGCCCCTAGCAACATGCGGCGCCTGTAGTGCGGCCAAAAATCCTTGACCATGGGCTGGCTACGCGTTACTGCCACGACACTGTCCCTACGCTGTTTGGCAGCGCGACAATCCAGGTTTGGCCACGCACCAGGCTGATCGGTTGGCCATTTTTGTCGAGTAGCTGCAATGGGTCCATGCGGCCGGCCTTGCTCCAGGTGGCGGTTTGCACGGTGCCATTTTGGAATATGTCGGCTTCGCCGCTGCCTGTGGTGGTGATATCTTCGCGGTAGCCATCTTGCATTACCAGGGTCATATTTACTTTTAGCACGACCACAACGCTGGGGCTTATTTGGCCATCTTCGCGGTCCAGGTGGGGCGCGCCGTCTTGGTAGCGGTTGTAGTTATTGGTGGCGGGGTTGTACAGGTACTGCGAATCGTACAGCGGGCCGCTCATGTGTACGTTAATGGTGCTGGCGTTGGGCGTGGCGGCCGGTTGGCCATCGACGCGCGGAAAACTCGTAAAGGTACTGCTGGTGTAGCCGAGTTTGCTGTTAAGGGCATCGAGCCGAGCAAAGGTGGTGTACACGTTGTGCGGGGCGTAGCGGTCGGTGGCGCGCCAGCTGGCACCAGCGTAGTGTTCAATATCAATATTGCGGTAGTTGCCGTTGCTGACATCTTGCAACGAATATAAACTGCCGCCCACGTGCACGATACTGGGGTGGTATGGCGCTGCCCAATCAAGGTAGTACATACGCAGGCTACGCACAGGGCCAATCATTTGCGGCTTGTTTTGCTGGTACAGCGCCATAAAGCGGGTGATGCCACCTTCGGCGATGGCTTCGTAGACCACCTGCGCCTGTTTGAGGCCGCTTTGCGGGCGCGCCTGGGGGGTGTTTTCAATCATAATGGCGGTCACGGGCGCGGTAAGGTCGCTTTGGCTTGCTACCTGGGTGCCATCGAGCAAGCTGTAATACTTTGGTGCTGGCGGTTTGGGTTTTGGCGCAACGGCAATAGGCTGCACCTTTGGCAGTGGCAATGGTGCGCTGAGTAAAAAGTAGGTGGAGGCACCGGCGCCCGCAATTAGCACAACGCCAACGGTGACAATCGTATGTAGGCGGTGGTTTTTTACCCACTGCCCAGTACGTCGAAATGGTTCCCCTACCCTAGTGAATACACTCATGGTTATGTTTAGTATAGCGCATAGTACCGGCGGTGTACACAAACAACGGTCTAGGGGGTATTATTGCGAAAATATGCAAACTGTGCTATAACATAAATATGATGCTTGTACAACCCGTGCGAGCAAAAACCTTTTGGATTTGGAGACAATAATGCAGAATTACCATATTCCCGATTCACGCATATCTATGGGTGGTATGCACGGCGTCATGTCGGACGATTATGGCGCTACCCCTGACCTGTTAGCGCAGATTGGTATGGTGGATGTGGCAAGCCAGCGAGGATTCAACGCAACAATTTTGATGTACGACGCGAAATACTGCGCCTACGACAATAAGGTGCGTGCGTGGCTTGGAACTCCACCGCTGTTAGGCTACGGTTATTCGCAGACTCGGCTTGCTAGCTTCAATCAAGTGGGTGGGTATGTTCCCGCTGCGGTTGCTGACCGTATCAAGGAGGTTCTCGACAGCGGAGATTTTGACGAGGATCACCTTGGGATAGTTCGCTACACGCAAGACAGTGACAGTGAGTTGCGAGAAGAGTGTTGCGCATTGCTTGGCACGCTCGTGTCACCAGGCGGCGGCTCTTACAGGTACCTGTTGGCGTACTGGGCAGGCCCATTTGGGTCGGTCCTAAGCCTCCAAGACCTTGAGCTCAAGAGCGATCTCGGTGCGCTGGAGTGCGCAACGCGCAAAAGCTACGAGGATGCTCTTAGCGCAAAATTGGCGACGAGGCATGAGTCGTTGCTCGTGGCAACGACGGGTGTATACGCACTCGCTGCAGTTTACAATATACTCTTGATTGCGCTTGGTGGGCAAAGTATTCTGATGTTTGCACTACACGTGCTTATGGGCGTTGGTTTCGGTGCCGGTGTTGGACACTATGCCGTAAGGGCAACGCAACAACACCATAAAGCTGGAGAGTGGCGCGCCAAAAATGGTGGGTGTTCGCCTACCAAAGCTGCAAAGAGGTTGAGGGCGCAAATGCGACAACGGCTGGAGCCTTAAACTTTGTTCTCCTGTCCACCCTATGGGCCGGCACATGTATAGCCTACATGTGCCGGCCCTGTTTTAAATTGTGTCAATTGCAGTTTGCAGGCGCGCGAGGGTGGTGTTTTTGCCAAGCAGCGCCAGGGTGTCGTTTAACTGCGGGCTAAAGGGTGCCCAGGTAGTAGCAATGCGGATAAGGCTGAACATAATGCCGGGTTTTTGGCCGGTTTGGTTAAGCAGTGCGTTAAGGGTGTTTTGGATAGCTTCGGCGGTCCATTCGCTTTGCTCGAGTGCGGTTTTTGCGGTGGTAAGCAATTGTTTTTGCTCGTCGCTACTTAATTTGCTTAGTTGCTTGTTGCCGGTAATTAGGCTGGTGTCGGGCGTTGGTTCTTCAAAAAAGTAGTTGGTCATGACTGGCAGCTCGGCCAGGGTCTTTAGGCGATCTTGCACCAGGCCAAGGACCTGCTTTTTGTACTCATCACTCGCCTGCCTGGCGCTAGTTGGCCAATATGGCGTAACCCGATTATATAAGTCACCTAGGCTTAAGCGGCGGATCCACTGCCCGTTCATCCATAGTAGGCGTTGTTCGTCAAAGCGGGCGCCACTGCGCTGGACGCGCTCGAGGCTAAACTTTTCAATTAGTTCATCTTTGCTAAACAGTTCTTGTTCAGTGCCGTCGTTCCAGCCCATGCTGGCCAAAAAGTTGAGCATGGCTTCGGGCAAGATACCGTCGGTGCGGTAGTCGGTGACACTGCGGGCGCCGTCGCGTTTGCCTAGCTTTTTTTTGCCGTCGGGGGCCATAATGTGCGGCATGCAGGCGAGCACCGGGCGGGTGTATGGGCGGCCAAGGAGCTCTGTGGCGATGGATGTACCGCTACTGTCACTATCTTGAACTGAATCTGCTGCGCGCTGCGTTTGTGTAGATTGTTCGTAAATGCCGAGCGCATCGTACAAACTGAGGTAGCGTGGAATGCTAGAAATGTATTCGAGCCCGCGGATAACGTGCGTAACGCCCATTTCGGCGTCGTCAATAATGTGGGCAAAGTTGTAGGTTGGCAGGCCATCGGCTTTTAGCAAAATAAAATCATCCAACACTTCGGGGCCGGCACTAAGTTCGCCCATAATTGGGTCGTGCCATGTGTAGCGCTGTGGGTTAATGACTTTAAGGCGGAGTGGCTGGCTGCCGTCCCACGTTGGCGGGGTTTCGGGGCGATAATTGCGGTACAAAAACGGCTTTTTTGCCGCCATCGCCTCTTCGCGAAAGCCTTGCACCTGTTCGGGGGTGTAGGGGTCAGCGTAGGCCAGCCCATGCTCGACCAGCTTTTTTGCCCATGTTAGGTAGTGCTCGCGGCGTTCGGTTTGTATGTAGGGGCCGTAGTTGCCGCCTTTACGCGGGCCTTCATCCCAATCGATACCGAGCCACTGCAGCGTGTCCAAAATTAAGTCAGTCGCGCCTTCGACAAAGCGCGCCTGGTCGGTGTCTTCGATACGCAAAATAAAGTGACCGCCCTGCTGGCGGGCTAAGAGGTACGGAAACAGCGCAGCACGCACGTTGCCAACGTGAATGTAACCGGTGGGGCTTGGGGCAAAACGAGTACGAATCATATCTGTTATTGTAGCATATGCGCAGTTTTACTTTTTTGTACTTAGCAGCGCCTGTAAAATGGGCTGCACGTTAGCCATGCCAAATGTAACAAAATGGGCAGTATTTACGAGCGGCAGGCTGGCGTGTTGGTGCAACACAAGGCCATTTAATACTTTGTGTGTATGCGTGGCCTGGAGTGCGAACATGGGTTCGTCGTTTTTTGAATCGCCTAAAATGAGCACCTTGCCGCTTTTGGCAAAGGCTGGGTGCGCACGCACGGCCGCGCTTTTTTCGAGTATTGGCGGTGTAATTTCGGTGTTGCCATTGCCAAGGTGCACGACCTGCCAGGTTGGTTTATGTTGGTGCACCCAGCGCGCTATTAATGATTCAAGCCGGCGTTGTAGTGCGGGGTCACGCAGCTTAAGGGCGTTTCGCGCGGCGCCACGCAGTGCGGTATAGTGTGCGGGCGGCGTGGCGGCGTATAAATCAACGCTAATAATACTAGTGTGGGCACCGCTGCCCGCCCAGCCAAACCCAATGTGGTGGCGGCGCGCAAGCCCCTGCAGGTACCGAGCCAGGCCGATGCGGAATAAGGCGACTTCTGTTTCAATTGCAGCATCGCTTAACATAAACTGTTTACGCACCGTGCCGTTTTGGATATGGGCGCGGTAGGCGCCTTTTTCGCAAATAAATTCAAGGCCCGGGGCCGAGCTCAGCATGGGCGTAACTTCGGCGAGTGGCTTGCCGGTCACGACCGTTGTAGTAATACCGTGGCGCGACAATGTCGCGAGCAGCAACAGGGTGGCTTGGGAGATATGTTCGGCGCCGTCGCTTACCAATGTGCCATCGGCATCGCTAAAAATGTGTGCAACGTGGCTAAGTTGCTGCATTGCCTGTTGCGTGGTGAGGTTAACGAGCAGCAATGTGTTGGTACTGGCTGTGTGTCGCCCGCGTTCGGCTGCGGCTACGGCGCCTGCCTGCGCTACCGATTTAATATGGTATAATTCCACACCCTTAGTATAGCGCGTGGCTACATACTAATGGCAATGTGTTCGATTTGGTTGGCACTTAAGGGCGCGTTGCCGTGGATTGTGTACAGCACGCCACCATTCACCCACGCGGCACTTTGCGTATAGGTGTAAATAGTAAGGCCGTTTGCCTGCGTCGCAATATAGTTGTTGCCCGCGTTGGGGGTGATATAGTTTTCGAGCACCGCACTGCTATCCCAGTCTGAAGCTTGTTGCTGAATGGTGTAATTAACCGGTGCTGCGGTTGCATTAAAACGGATAGTGACAATGCCATTTTTAGCGGTAACAGGCCCGGCGATTGCGTAACCAGTTGGCGTATAACTTGGGAATGTGGCGTGGATGCCAGATTGGTTTGCGGCGATTGCGGTTGTAATGGCGGGCATGTTGAGGTAGGCGATGTAGCCACCAACCAATAACGCACCGAGGGCAATCATACCCGTGCGGAGTATGCGCTGCAGTTTGGTTGGCTGCTGTTTAAGGGTAATTTGCTTACGGGAATGCATGGGTTGCTCCATAGCTTCACGAATTGCCTGTTGCTTGATTGTTTGCGCGCTTTTTGGCACGCGATTTTGCGCTTGCTTTGCCTGTAACTGAGTAGCGTTAACCTTTGTGACAATTGGGTGGCGCACAGGCGGAGTATCGGGTTTTAACGCTGGTTTTTGGGGGGATTCAGGGGCAAATTTAGTAATAGCGTGCCGCGATATAACACCTTCGGTGCTTTTTGCAACCGGCTTGCCCGACGCAACATCGTACACAATACCATGAATGGTAACTGTCTTTTTTTGCATACCCCTACAGTGTCCCTATTTGCTTATGCCTATATCATATCCCATTCACCTTATCTGTGCAAGCATGTATAATGGGGGTATACAATGAATCGAAAAGCACAAAAACGCTTGCTTCGTATCCGTCTGGCTATCGTCTACACAGCCATGGTATTGGTTGTAGTACTGCTGGTAACCGGCCTGTACTTTATTATCCAGGGTTACCGTTATAACCAGTACGATGGCAAGTTCGAACAAGGTGGTCTTGTGCAGTTTGGCACGTTCCCTAGTGGCGCTGATGTTCGGCTTGACCAAGTCCACCTTGCGAACAAAACGCCAAGCAGCCTGACTGTGGGCGCTGGTAATCACACGGTGACAATGAGCGAAGCCGGCTATGACACCTGGCAAAAAGCGGTTACAGTGCGGGCTGGGGCTGTATTGTGGCTCGATTATGCCCGTTTAGTGCCGCAAAAACTCGTGGCTACTACCCCTATTAAGCTTGCCGGGGCCGCAAGCGGCAAGGTTTCGTACGACACAAACACGTTTGCGGTGATTGAAAACGCGGCGCAGCCGACCGTTACGCTTGTTGGGCTTAACACCGACACCCCGCAAAGCAAGCAGGTGACCCTGCCCACCGGTTCGTATACGGCACCAAGCGCGGGCGAATCACAAACGTTCAAAATTGTGTCGTGGTCGTACGACAACCGCTATATCCTTATTAAACACACGTATGGCACGAATGTTGAGTGGATTTCACTCGACACCAATAACACCAGTGTCGCAAAAAACATCACAACAACCCTAGGGGTTAACGCGACAGATGTGCAGTATACGCCTAACGATGCCAATGCACTTTACCTGCTGTCAACCGACGGCATTGTCCGCAAGGTCGATATCGATGCAAAGACCATGAGCGGCCCGTTGCTTACAAATGTGCACGACTTTAGCATATATAACACCGACACGTTAGTGTATACCACAAACGCCGACCCTACGACACATGTTCGTACCGCCGGCTACTTGACCCCTGGCGCCAGCGCACCGCGTGTATTTTACCGTACCGCGCCTAACGATACTGCCCCGCTGTTTGCAAGTATTAATAAATACTACGGCAGTTATTACGAGGTGATTGCTCATGGTACCGCCGTGCAGATATATACAGGCAGCTTAACCACGAGCGACACCCAAAATCCGGCGCCGTTTTCGTTGGTAACCACGCTTGCCCTAAACGCCCCTGTTGAATACTTAGGGTTTTCGCCCGACCAGCACCGCTTTGTGTACGCTGGCGGCAGCAGCAGCGTAGTGACGTACGATCTTGACAGCCAGCAAGCCAGCCCGTTTACGCTACAGTCCCCGCCCCTTACTCAGCTTGATTGGATTGACGATTTTCATTTTGTCACAGTCGAAGGTACAACACTCAGAATGTACGATTACGACGGCACAAACGGCCACGACATGATGCAAAATGCGTTGCCGCTTGACGTATCATTGTTGCAAGATGGTAAATACCTAAATGCGATTACCAAAACAGGCAGCACGGTTGCAATCACCCGCGACACAATGATTGTCGGCCAGTAACCTAGTTACCTGGCGCGCCAAGCATTTTTTCGAGTAGTGTTGGCGAGTTTTGCGGCATTTCGGCGGCTGATGGCGCAGTGCTTGCACCTGGGGCTGTTGCGGTGCTTGGGTCGGGGCTAATTTGGTCGGCAAATACGAGCAAACGGTTCCAGTCGGTACCAAGTGGCGTGCACGTGACAAGCGTAATCATTGGCTTGGAGTTGTCGGTCGCAAGGGCGCTGACATCGGTGGGCGCAACTACCTTTGAGCCGGTGACTTTGTAAATATAGCGTTTTTGCTGGTAGTTAACGTAAAAAGTATCGCCCGGCTTTAATTCGGTGAGTGGGCCGAATACAAATTTATACGAACCGGTTTCGGCCCAGTCGTTGCTGGAGTGGCCGCTAATGACAAAATTGCCGTCTTGGCCTGGTAAACTGTGCGCTTGTTGTGTGTTAAACCATGCCACGCCCTTTGCCATGGCCGCGTCGAGTGACGATTGGCTGCTGGCATCGGCGTTCAGAATAATGGGTGCATCTACCCCAATACTGGCAATAATTAGGCGGTTGTCCTGGGTAATAGTGCTCATGTCGGTTGGGTCGGCTAAGCGGTTGATTTCGCCGGAACCACCAGGGCGCATGTAGGTGTAAATGTAGGCGCCAATGATTTGGTTGTATTGCAATAGCAAAAAAGCGCTCATAACGGTTAGCGCAGAAATAATCGGCCAAAAATGGCGGCTTTTGCGCACTTTGGTTGCGCGTGATTTTACCTTACCAATTAGGTCGGTACGGAGCTCGTACAACGCCTCTTGTTCGCTAATTGGCGCATTTTTTGTACTTTTAACCTCTGCGGCAAGCTGTTGCTTTGCCTGGTGGACTTGGCTTATATAATATCGTTCGTAATATTGTTGGTAGTAGCTTTGCCAAGCACTGTGGTAGCGTTCCCATGCATTTGCGCTTACCTGGTGCTGTGATTCGTCGTGCGTGCGTGCGTAGGGGTTGGGCGCTTCGTTTGGCGTGTAGTCGACCGCGCCATGGCGTTCCGGTTGGGCTGGTTCGGTGGCGTGGGGGTCGTTTTGGTAGATATTGTCTATTTGCCCACGCACTATTTGCTGAGCGGTTTGCTGCTGCCCTGGTTGCGGCGCGGCGCCACCAAGTACGGCGACACCTTGGGGGGTGTCGTTTGCAAGGGCAAGTTGTGTATCATCGTTTGGCTGCATGTGTCAGTTACCCACTTACGTATAAGTATATCATTTTAGCGGATAAGCGGCCTAAATGCGCGCCTGTTTGTTCGCTTGCGGTGGTTGTGGGCAACCGCGCCCTAGCGAAAATGTGTGGTTATGGTGGGCAAGGAGGGACTTGAACCCTCACAAGATTGCTCTTACAAGATTTTGAGTCTAGCGCGTCTACCAATTCCGCCACTTGCCCATCTTAACCATACATTTTTAAATTGCGGCAGCAACTGGCCTACCAATTCCGCCACTTGCTTATCTGTAAATGTGTATTTTTTACCAGGCGTATTATACAGGACGCCAGGGGTGTTTGTAAAATAGCGGTTCCCCGCCCTGGGCTTTTTGGGGCCCGGGGCGGGGTCGCGGCTCATGCGGCCAGCTTGCCTTGCGCGGTGTCGCTTGTGGCCTGATTGGCGGACTCCATCATTTGGCGGATGCTGCGATCCATAAGGTACTGCCTGGTCTGTCGCGCTGCGCGTACATAGGCCCAGAGTTGCTCGAACTCAACCATGATCTTGTGCATCATCCAGCACCACTCGACCTCATCCGCAGCAGTTGTGGTAGGCATAGCTCGCCGTCCTCCCTGTCTCTGTTGAACCGTACCAACACTATAGCACTTTCGGTTTGCGGTGCAAGCTTAGGCGGCAACTAAACTTGCGGTAATGCTTTCGAGCGGTTGGTTTTGGTCCCATGCCCAATAGCAAGCGGCCCTTGCGGCGGTTTCGCCACGCCAGATTAACAGCGGGCTTTGCCAAGGCGTGCTGGTGACTTGCCCGCCATGCGCCACCACTAACGTGTCTTTATGGAGCACTGCAAGGGTAATCGGGTACGTAATGGTAAATTTATGCACGGCCTCGACCAGCTGCAACAACTGCATGCTAAAGGTTAAGATTTTGGGGTAATATACCGCTTGGAATAGCTTTTGTAGCTGGGCAAAGCTGAGCACCAACAGGGTATTGGGCCGGTTTGCGAGCATTTCGGGCGCATTTTTGACTAAATCAATGGCATCGCGCGTGAGCACGACTGGCCGGTCGCTTTCGCGTAGCACGCGTTCGTACAGCATGGCGGTTTCACTGTTGCGCCCGGCGTCACCAATAAATAGCAGCATATTGCTCCAATTGGCGAGCGCCATAGTGTCGGGCAAGGCATCGTTGGCAAGCCCACCACTAATGGTGCATGGCGCCATGGCAACATCTACCCAGTTGGTGGGGATTGCCTTTTTAAGGCAGTCTGGCAGCAATACTTTTACGTCCCCTACCCCAGCGGCATATGCCACACGGTAGGCTTCGGCCACGCCGGCGAACCCTAGTTTGTTGCCACCAATAACACCAAGCCGGCCCGCGTGGGCTTTTTGCTCGGGTTTGCTCCATTCAATGTCGGGGTATAGCGGCGTTTTTTGGTCCTGCCGCAGCCAGTAACTTAAATCCATAGCTATAGTATAGCCTGCAATACATGAGTTTGTAGGGTCTTGTGAGGTTTGCTTATAAAATCGTATCTTTTTTAAAGTTAGCCTTTGATTCAATCCAGGCCTTTTTCCGTGCCGCTGGGTCTGTAGTTGCAAATTTTTCTACAGGATATTTTTCGGCTGACTTTTCAAGTTTTTGGGTAATTGCGGTGGGAATATTAATTTTGTAGTGGTGAGCAAACTGGATTGCATAAATAAAAATGTCAGCAAGCTCGCTCGCTAGCTCATTCGTATCACCTACGGGAGAGTCTTGCCATTGGTAGTGCTCGAGTAGCTCGTTAGCTTCCAGTGAAATGGAAATTGCAAGGCCTCGTGGAGTATTTTTATCCCAGTGGCGCTCCTTAACGTGCCGCATAACTGCTTTTGAGGCATCATCAAATGTGCGTGAGGGTGTGTTCATGAATCAGCTCCTTTATATAGTTCAATACTCACTGGGCAGTGGTCACTCCCCATGACGCTCGGGTGAATTTGCGGGTTTTTGACTTTACTGGCAATGGCTTTGCTGGCGAGCCAATAATCTATGCGCCAACCCACATTGCGGGTGCGGGCGTTGGCCCAATGGGTCCACCAGGTGTATTTTTCGGTTGCGTTTGGATTAGCGGCGCGGAATGTATCAACAAACCCAGCGTCCAAATAATCTTGGAACCGCTTGCGTTCTTCGTTGGTAAAACCGTGCTTGCCTACATTGGCTTTGGGATTGGCTAGGTCAATTTCGGCGTGCGCTACATTCATGTCGCCGCAATATAGTACTGGCTTGCTTTGCTCCAACTGTTTTAGGTACGCCAGGCAGGCTCTATCCCAGCTGTCGTAGCGCAGTTTTAGGCGGCTTAAATCGCCCTTGCTGTTGGGCGTGTAGGCAGTTACCACCCAAAAATCGGTAAACTCCGCCGCAATAATACGGCCTTCGGCATTGGGGTCGCCGTAGGTGTCGCCTGTTACGTTAAACGTATCGATAATATCTTGTGGGAACCCGTCAATGTAGCGCAGAGCTGGGGTTTTGCTAAAAATTGCCGTGCCGCTGTAGCCCTTTTTGACGGCGCTAAAAAAATGCTCGGTATATTGCGGCAAATCAAGCTCTACCTGCCCGCGTTCAGCCTTGGTTTCTTGCAGGCATAAAATATCCGGGTCGTACGTCGCAATAAAATCTTGCAGCGCCCCTTTACTTAAGACCGCGCGGATGCCGTTTACGTTCCAGCTAAATAGTTTCATAGGTTTATTATAGCGTTTTATTGCAATAGGCCGTAGTACAGTGCGAGCATTTTTTGTGCCATGGCGGTGGGGCTGAGCGGTGCACAGAGTTTTTTGCTGGCTGCTTGCATGGCGCGCACCTGTTTTTTATCGGCAATAAGGGCCTGCATGGCGTCGGCAAAGGCTAGTGTGGTAGGCGCGACAAACAAGCTATTGTGCGGGTTTACGCCAACTTTTAGGCGTTCGTCGCAGTAAATAATTGCTTCGCCGGCGCAGGCCGCTTCGCCCAGCACCAGCCCTTGGGTTTCAAAATGGTACGACGGGAACAAAAATATATCGGCATTGGCGTATTCTTTTGCCAGCTGTTCGCGGTTGTTAATGCGGCCCAAAAACTTAACGCGCTTTTTAAGGCCAAGTTTTTTAACGAGCGCCTGGAGCGCGGCTTGTTGCGACCCGTTGCCAATAATCGACAGCGTAATAGCTGGGCCCTTAATTTTTGCCATGGCACGAATGATGATATCGATACGTTTTTCGGGATCGAGCCGGCCGCAGCTCATAAACTGGATTGGCCCAGTGAGCGCGCGGGTACGGGTGGCGGCAGCGAATTCTGGGCTAATGCCGTTGGCAATAAAGAACCCTTTTTTGTTCAAAGCCCCGCAGGTACATTCGTTAACGATATCAATCAAAAATGGTGCCGGCGAGGTGTAGACATCGACATATTGGGCCATTTTTGCGACCATTAACCAGTCGTGCCGCGCGAACGTGCTGTGTTCGAGCACTTGTACCTTTTGGGGCTTGTGAATATGCCGCAAGGGCTTTATGCGGCTATAGCGGCCCAGCAGCATGAGCGCGAGCGGTAAATACACCATAGAGCTGATAGCCGCAAAAAATGGATTTTCGGCGTGGGTGCCGGCGTAGTTAGAATGAAAGGTGTGTACATGTGGTACCCCTGTTTTTTTGGCAATTTTTGCGCACAAAAACATACTGCCCCGTTCGTTGTGCGAATGAACGATGTCAAACTGGTATTCGGTCGTAAGCTGCTGAACGGTTTTGTCGCTCCAGCTAATAAAGCCCATGTAGTCGGCGAGTCGCTTGTGCCACAAAAAACGGACTGGCCTGTATTCGCAACCGTGCGGCAGCGGTTCGACTGGCCGCTTTGGGCCAATAATAATGACCCGGTGCCCCTGTTTGGCAAGCTCGGCGGCCTGTACTTCAACGGCGCGGAGCACCCCGCCAAAGAAATCATCAGTAAATAACCCTATTGTCAACGCTCGGTGCGTATTCATTGTGTTGTTTATTGTAGCAAATGTAAGCGCTGCCACCAAAAATGATATAATGGTGCCAATATGCGCATTGGACTTTTTACCGACACGTACCGCCCTACAATTAACGGCATTACGTATGTTGTCGAAACGGTTAAAAAAGAACTCGAGGCCGCCGGGCACGACGTATACGTGTTTTGCCCCGCCCGTGGTTTGCGGCTGAGCAAAAAAAATGAGTCCGCAAAGCTCGAGGACGATCACATTGTTCGAATCCCAAGTATCCCAAGTGGTTTTTTTGATGATTTTGATATTACGCTGTTTTTGCCACCGCGGATTTTGCGGCAAATCAAAGAAATGGAATTTGATGTAATTCACATTTTTACACCGTCGCAAGTGGGGTTGTTAGGAATTAACGCGGCGTTAAAGCAAAAAACGCCATTTGTCGTGCAGCATTCTACCGATTTGTATCAGTTTGCCGAAAATTACCCCAATGTGCTGCCCGGTAGCCTGGCGCTCGTGGGTGTTTTGTTCCCCATGAGCATGAAACTGCAGGGGCAAGATATACGAGAGATTATTAAGCTGCACCGGCCGCGCCGCAAAATTACCCAGTGGAACCAAGATATTATTTCAAAAGCAATCACCATTTTGTATAGCAAGGCTGACGCCGTGATTGCCCTAAGCCGCAAAAGCAAAAAACAGCTCGAAAGTTGGCAAGACAAGGCGTACCGTTACAAAGTTACCCTTATGCCAAATGGTGTTGATGCCCTGCCTTCCCCTAGCGCGAGCCAGCTTGCCGCGTTCCGCAAACAATGGGGCCTTGAGCTGATCGACGAAGTATTTGGTTTTGTGGGCCGCCTTGCCGAAGAAAAGAACTTACCGGTGCTGATTGAAGCCTTTAAGCAAATTGGTCGTGACCGGCCACACGCAAAGCTGCTGTTTGTGGGTGATTTTGAATACCGCAAGGTACTTGAAAAAATGGCGGCCGAGTCGCCCTACGCCGACCGGATTATATTTACCGGTTTTATGAACCGTGAAGATTTGGGGGTTGTGTACGCGGCCCTTAATGTGTTTGTGTTCCCTTCGCTTAAAGATACCCAGGGTTGGGTGTTGCACGAAGCAGCACTTGCCGGCACGCCAATTGTCATGATTGACCGCGAGCTCAGTGAGGTGATCCACGACGGTAAAAGTGGGTATTTTGCTAAAAATAACGCCAGCGATATTGCGCGTAAAGTGACAGATTTATTAAAAGATCCTAAAAAACAAGCCGCCTTTGGCGAATATGGTAAGGCGCTTGCCGGTAACCTGTGCCAAGCAAAGCAAACCCGAAAGCTGATTGATTTATACGAACTTGTCGTGGCACGCTATGGCACCAAACCGCAGCCAGTGGCGCGCACTGCTGTGGCACGGGCAAAAGAATTTTATGCCCGGTTATTACAAAGCTAGCCGTGGTGGCCCGCAATGGCGCGCCGCGATTCGCGGTCTTGCTGGCGGCGCTTAAGACTTTCACGTTTGTCGTATAACTTTTTACCCTTACCAAGGGCAATAACTAATTTAATGTAGCGCCCCTGCGTGAGCAGTTTGGTTGGCACAATGGTCATACCTTTCTTTTTGTGTTCGGCAAGCTGGGTAATCTCTTTCCGTTTGGCAAGCAGCTTACGCGGCGTCGTGTCAATGGTGCGCGCGTTGGTATCGCCTTTTTGATTCAGTTTTAAACTAAAGCTGGCGTTATTAAGCCATAATTCGTTATCTTTAATGGTCACAAACGCGCCCTTGAGCTGAATATGCCCATCTCGCGCCGCGCGGGCCTCTTGCCCGTTTAAGCTTAGCCCAGCTACGATTTCATCGCCAAGGTCATAATCAAACCGGGCGCGCTTATTTACAATTGGCGTGCCTACGTGTTTTTTTACGGCAGGTTTCTTTTTTGGCATATATCAATAATAACAGATGCAAGTTAGAATAACGTCTCCATCCCTGTCGTGTGTCGAAGACTGAGGTCTTTGCGCGCATTATTCGTTTTTGCAGTCACGAGTTCTCCGTGGGTCGGGTTACAGCAGGCGTGTGAGCGGCAAATATGGTCCCAGTGCAAATCGCGTGTGAGTGTTGGATTGAACAATGAACTGAGCACGAAGCGGTGTGCAAGCGTGCTGTGTGCGCCATATTCTTTTCGCGACACTTGAGGATATCGTGCCCGGGTTTTTTCATCGTATTCTGCTGCGAGCGGCAAGCACCAGCAGCCAAATTCTTCATCGATAGTTATCATGGTGGCAAGCCAGCCGATTGCGCTATTTGTATCGGCACAATATTCCAATAAGTTCCATGATACGTCTGGTGATGGGATTTCGTAGCCTCCGTAGACCGCAATTGCCTGATTGACAGCAAGTGAGATAGACCGGACGGTGCGAATATTTTCAAACGCTTGTTCCGGCGCTTTCTCGAGGTAGGGCTTAACAGCATTGATATACTCTGGCATGGAACGCATGTGTTGAGTAAAGCAAAGGCGCAGGTGGCTATGCAAGCAAAAGCGGATACATTTATGCCATGGTTTACTGGCAATACACAAAAAAGTGTGGCAATATAAATAGTGATGAGCGAGAGAGTCGGGGCACTACATACGGAGCATGGGCTAAATACGGCACCAGTAGTTCCGGCTGCGCCAGAGAATGTGCCCGCACCCATAAACACTGACACAGAGCGGCACTATAAACTTGGTGCGGATGGTAAGCCAATTGCGGAGTTCGGCAACCGGCACATTATGGAGATCCCCCGTAATGTTATTAACGTATTACCGCAAATTCGCCGGGAGTTCGACCCAGTAAAGTTGCAAGAACTGGCGGACGCGATGCCGCTTGCCGAAGACGTTGACGGGCTTGTACACGAACTGATGGAGCCCGTTATAGAGGGCTTGCATGCCGAAAAAAGCGCTGTTCGCTACCTTGAACAATACAACCGGGCGAACCAAGATAGCGGCAGGGTGTATACCCTTGCCGATTTGACCCCGTGGCAGACGCCAAAGGGCTTGCGGTATGTCATTCATATTGCTGGCGAGCGGCGAATACGAGCAGCGGATATACTTATTGAACAGCATGGGTATAGCGTTGAATCACTCATTTTAAGTAGCGTACACGAAAACATCTCGTACGTAGACGCTCTGCCAATGCAATTTATTGAAAACAACGCGCGCGTGAACCCGCCCAAGGCAGACGAGGCGCGCTCAATGCGTAGCTATATTGACCTAATGCGGTCGATTGACCCCGATTATACACAAAAAAAGTGTGCCGAAAAGTTTGCTGTCCCCCCCGACCGCGTTCACGATGCGCTAGTATTTACAGACTATCCGCCAAGCCTGCAGTCGTTCGAAAAGCAGTATCCGTTTAGCTGGCTAATTGACGCCGCAGAGATATATAAAACGTGGCTGGAGTATTATCGAGAAAACGCTTCAGGTAAGATAAACCCAGCGGAGCTTGGCTTGTTTGCCTCGGATAGCAAAGCGAGCGGGTTAGGCGCTACGACTGATGGGCTTGGCATGTGGACAACGAGCGACGGCGAAACATATTTTGAAAGTGCGGAGGATGCTGCCACCCACGAGGTTGAGCTGTGCTTTATAAATATTAAGGCGGAGCAGCTCGCCCGGCGTTCAGCGCAGCGCAAAAAAGAGTTCCGTGGTCCCAGGGACATGCGCCTTTCGGCACAACTCGCGGCAGTTAAGCAGTTGATTTGGGATGAGGCTAATCATGCTGGTCAGCCAGCGTTAGACGAGCAGGACTCCAATGCGGGCCTTAGCGACCAGGACCGATACCGCCGTGAAATTATTGATGGCTCACAAAACAGTAATGATGGCGGGCATGAACCCACGTTGGCAGAGACCTATATGCAGCGGCGCAGGATTGCGAGCAATGCATTGTTTGAGGCGGCCATAAAGGCGTTATGGCTTTTGGAGTCTCGTAATGACCTATCTGACACAATGCGAGCGCGGTTGGGCGTGTATGCGCTTGTGCAGGAAACACCGGTCGACGAGAATATCCCTGACATTTCAGTGCATGATATGGAGCTTATGGCGGCAAGCTAGCGCTATTTTTTGCCTAACAAAAAGGCCGCACAGTCAGGCGGGTACACAGGAGCGTAGTGCTCGACTGTGCGGCCTAATTGTGCGGCTTTGCCGCAGGGCTAGCGGTAGGTCATCTTGGTGCCATACCGCCGCTCGAACGCTCGCTCGGCGAGTTTCCATTCGATCCACAGCAAGGTGGCTAGAATGGTGAGCTGTTGGCGCGCATGCTTCGTTGCATTGTCACGCTTGGCACGAACAACCTTCCGGTCTTCGTGCATCGCCTTGGTGCGCGCGTATGCCGTTTCGGGCACGTTGACCCTTATCCTTCCCTTTTCCAAGTGAATACCCTTGTTGATATTCAGATTATCCATTACAGCAGATTTATTTAAAAATACAATAGCAAATAGCTTATAGTTGCCCTTATGTAGTTAGCGCATATATAATGGTCCGCATCCCGTTTAGGTCATACTGGCGGGATAGGGCGGATAGGCAGCAATACAATGCAATATCCTGAGGGACCGATATTCGGATGTGAGCCACAGTGCGCACAGGTCACCAAGCCCCCCTCCGCTTACCGCGTTGTACCAGCCTGAATAGGCATGGGCAGCGCAATAGTGCGGCTGGACCACGCAAGTGGGCGACCGGGTGCCGGCGGACTCGTTCCCCGGATTGCCAGACCCCGTGTGGTGTGGTTGGCGCCGTACGGGTGCGGGATCATGACCAAGCGTACCATGACTGGTGGCGACGTTGCGATTCTGCATCATCCGGCTGGCCCCTCGTGGGCGTAGTCGGCGTAGGAGTGTGATTTCCCATGACCGGTGGTGCACACCAGGCGTGGCGGGTCGCAAGCCTTCGATGCCTCCGGCTGTCATGCGTAAATTATATGTTCACTTGCGGCGTGTGCTGCGAGCAGGAGAAATGCGCGCTATAACCTCCGTGAACAATCTATCCGTCCTTCGCATGACCAGAGGAAACCTAGGGTGCCGCAGCGCAAGCGGCACCCCTTTCCATAAACATGGCGCCATATATGCAACGAAAGAAAGAAACTGTAGTTTTAAACGCAAATGACGCGGCCGATTTACAACCGGTGCTTTTTTTGTTTGATAAAAACGATCACCCGCACACGCGCCTGGTATGGAAATATGACGAAGAAGTCCGACATGAGCAGATGCTGGCATTACGCGCCATGCAGTCGCTGCGCGTTCCGTTGCCAATTGCGACAGGTGGTGTGCTTGGCAAAAGCTTACGTGACAACGTTCTTCCCCACCGCCATTCAACCATATTTTATTTGACAGATTTTTCTGATGCCTATGGGCATGTTCAGGAAAGCGCCATGGGAGAAAAAGTAGAAAAAATCCTAGGTCGCCACGCCCGCCGGCGTGATCAGCGGGATGATGCCCGCCGCATTGAGAGCTATGTGCGGGAGGGCGCTTTTTTGCCAGGAGTTGATGGCTTGCCACAAGGTAATGTAACGAGCCCGTTGTTATTTAACTGGTATATGAAAGATGCTGATGATTTATTGGTGCACGCCATGGCAATGCGAAATATCGGTGAACGCGCAACCCGGTACTTAGACGACTTGACTGTTTCTAGCGCTGACCCTGACGCCCTTGACAAACCGTTCCGCCGGGTAATTCGCGAAATATATACTACACAGGCGCCAGGTATGGAATTTGCGCACCACAAATCCAGCATTCGGCACTTAGACAATGAGCATCCAGCACTTACGATTACTGGGCTATCATTATATCAGGGGCGCATTTCACCCTCTCCGGCCTTGTTAGAGGCTGCAAGCCTTGCAATGAATCAAGCTGAAGCCAAAATACAAAGTGGCGCGCCCACGGACCTACATGATTTGGCGGTCATGGCAGGCTACAATGGCGTGCTGAACCTTAGTGGCGAATCGTCTCATAGCCGTAGCAGGCATGTGCGCCAAATGGGTGCGCGGGCGGAAAAACTTATCCACGTGCTGAAACAGCATCCATACTAAACAAAAAGGCCGCACAGTCAGGCGGGTGCGCGGGAGCTTACGCTCGACCGTGCGGCCTAATTGTGCGGCGTGTGCCGCGGGGCTCACCTTACACCCCTCCCCCCTTGATTTTTCCCAGCAGCGAGAGCAGCCGGACCTCATGTGACCAGAGGCCGTCAGTGATCGCCCGGAGCGTGCCGAGGTCTTTGGGCCCAGCAAGCCCCTCCTGCGCCACGAACGCAGGCGATTTCGTACATGCTACGCAGGCGTCGATCGCATCGCCGAGCGTCCGCCTCGCCTTCTGTAGCGTTGCGATGAGCTCCTCACGTGTTTGCGGTGCATCTTCACGTGGCATGGTGCCTCCTTGGTGTGCGAGCTATCTGTTTGATAGTCTATCCCTTTATTATAGCACTTTTGGCTAAAACAGTCAATACCAACAGGGGCCGTGCTATACTAAAACAGATGATTGCCGATATTACCGTTACCGAAAAATCGTTTGGCCCTAAAGTGTTAATGACCGGGGTTAAATTTAGCGTGGACGACCACGAAAAGGTTGGCGTAATCGGCCGTAATGGCATTGGCAAAAGTACCCTGTTTGGTATTTTAACGGGGGCCGACACGGATTTCACTGGCGATGTAGTGTATAAAAAAGGCACCACCGTGGTGGCGACGGCCCAAGAACACCTTGGCGCGGGCGAACAAATGGTTATGGAATACATTTTACAGGGGTTGCCAGAATATGCCGGCCTGCACCATATTTTGCACACCTACCCCGATCATATGGGCGATGACCTTAAAAAAATCAACGAATATACCGAGGCGCTGGAGCGGTTTGGCCAAAAGAATTTTTACCAAGTTGAAGAGCTAGTGGCCGAAGAGCTAAAAAACTTTCAAATGGAAGGTTTTGGCGACCGTGCACTCAGCACCCTTTCGGGCGGCCAAAAGCGGCTGGTCGAGGTAATCAAAATCATGCATGCCAACGCCGATTTGGCGCTACTGGACGAGCCGACCAACCACATGGATTACGTGGCCAAGCGGCAGTTTATTGATTGGCTAAAAAGCTACCAGCAGGCGGCGCTGATTATTACCCACGACCGCGATGTGCTGCACGAAGTTGATAGGATTGTGGAGCTAAAAGACGGCAGCACCGTAAGCTACAAGGGCAATTACGATGCCTACCTAAAGCAAAATGCCAGCACCACAGGTACGGCCATGAACGATTTTGAAATGATTGAAAAGCGGATTATAAACTTAAAACAAAAAGTGCTCGATTACCAGCGGCTTAAAGAAAAATCGCGTAACCCTGGTACTATCCAGCGTTTTAAACGGCTGGAAAACATGGCGCGCGAACAGCTAGCCGAACTTGAAAAGATTGAAAAGCCCACATTTTGGATTGATAAAGACAGCGTAGAAAACCTAAATTACAAGGTGGCGAACCAATACCAAAAGTTTAAGGCCAAAAATATCCGGCTGAACGTAAAAAACGATGAATCGCGCAGTAAGCATGTGTTGGTGCGCGCCAGCGATGTGGCACTGGGTTATGGCGATATGGTGCTATTTAGGGACGTAAATATTGATTTGCGCGAGGGCGAGGCCGTGGAGCTGCGTGGGCGTAACGGTGCCGGTAAAACGACGCTGATTAAGGCATTATTAAGCTCATCCCCGCTCCCGTCGACTGCGCCTTCTCGCCCATTACTGTCGCCTCCTGCTCTCACGCCGGGCGTCGCAGAGGTCCCCGGAGCCTCGCTCGACTCGGGTTCGAGAAAGTCGGCGATAGCAACGAGCGAGCGGCGGCCGGACATTATTATGTATAGTGGCGAATTAACGCTTGATCCGCATGTGCGCGTGGGCGTGTACGAGCAAGAAATTGGCGCGCGCTACCTGGAACTGCCGCTGGGCGCCGCCATAGAGCACATGTACGCCGACAAAAACTTGAATTGTAACCAAACAAAAATGCGCCAGCTGCTGGCGGACTATTTGTTCACCGAAAGCGACGAGCGCACGCCCCTCTCCCACTTAAGCGGTGGCCAAAAGGCGCGGTTCCAATTAATGAGCATGCTGGCCAACGAGCCACAGCTGTTAATTTTGGACGAGCCGACTAATCACCTTGACCTGCCAAGTATCGAAGAGTTGGAAGCGGCGCTGCAAAAATACGCCGGCGCCATTTTGTACGTTAGCCACGATACGTATTTTAGGCAAAAAATCGGCGGCGATGTGGTGCAGGTTGGCGCTTAAGCGGCAACCAGGCCGTTTGCACGCAGTAAATCGTCAATTTTTTTGCGATCAAAACCGGTCACAAGGGTGCCGCAAATATCAGTGACGGGTACACCCGTAAAGCTGCCACCAAGTTTACCGTCGAGTTCGGCTTTTGCGGCTGGCTCTGTTTCGATGTCGCGGTTAATAAACGTGACGCCAAGGTGTTCTAAATATTGTTTTTCGGTTTTGCAAAACGCGCACCAAGGGGTGCTGTACACGGTAACATTGGTTGTAGTTGCTGCTTGTTTCATCCTGTGACCTCCATATATAGTGTAACAAGTATAACCAAAAGCACTATGGAAAGTCAAACTGCTTGTGCTACTATATAAGTATATGAGCATGGCACGGCGCCAGCGCGGATTTGCGCTCCCAACAATGGTATTAGCATCGGTTTTGGTGTTAATGGCGCTTTCGGTGGCGCTTTCGGTTATTAGCGGCACGCGCTCGGCGCTTGACGAACAATACTATGCGCAACTTGCGCGCGAGGCGGCCGAAGCGGGTTGGGCTAAGGCAAAAACATGTATCGAGGCCAACAATGGTGTCGCAACCTGGAGCAGCAGCAGCCCGCTGACGCCACAGTCGGATTGCACCGGTTACACAAGCGTTAACTGTAGCACGACCCCCTCACAGTGTTACGTGCTCTTGAACGGTAACGTACGCACTACCTTTAGTGTTGGCGCCGCGACAACTGGCCAATACTCCGCTGTCTTGTATTCGGTGCTGGCGACGTTGCAATTAACCCAAACGTCAAGCCCTAATACGGTGTGGCGCACTACGACCGCAACTTTTAACTACAGTAGCTCAAATACAGCGGCCCCAATGCTTTCTGGTGGCGCGGGGTATGACGGTACTAGCGGCAACGCGACGAATGATATGGGCTTGTTCTGGACAGCCGATAACCAATTGTATGGGTTTGGTATAAATAGCGGTGGCCAGCTGACCGATTCGCGCACACCTGCTGATGCCGCAACGCCCGTTAAGATGGCCCTGCCAACGGGTGTTACTAAGGTGATAAAGGTCAAGACATCGGGGTTTGGCGCAACGTTTTTATGCATCATTGGCAATGATAATAATGTGTGGTGCCGGGGTGGCTACACAACGAGTAATGACGCCCTAGGGGTCGAAACGGGCTATTGGATAAAAATGAGTTTGCCGGCTGGCCTTACCGCAACCAGTATTTCGGTCAGTGGCTACGGGGGTGACAATGTGTGTGCAATCGCAGGCAGTTCAACAACCCCTGCCCAAGCGTACTGTGCAGGCGACGACGGCTGGGGCCGGTTGGGCAATGGTAACTCATCTATGCCCAATGTTCCCCTTGTACCTTCGGGTGGCGCGACTGTTCCGCCGTTTATTTTGCCGGCAGGCCTTAGTGCGGTGAGCGTTGAGATACAAGATAGGGACGCATGTGTCATTGCGAGCGATAATAATTTGTACTGTGCAGGCTTAAGCGGCACAGGCCAAATAGCGGGAACGGTAAACGGTAATGTGTACACGCCAGTAAAGTACGTAATTCCGGCGGCTGGTAGCGTGGCGCGCAAGGTACAGAAGGTGCTCATGCAGTATCACAGCAGCCAAGGCGGCAATATTTTTGTGCTTACGACCGATGGCGTGATTTGGTTTTCTGGAGATTTAGGCATTATACCGCCTGGTGCCTCGTCGTGCACTTCGACGACTTGCCAAAGTGAGTCAGGGACTGGTATAAATACGGGCTCAACCGGCACGAACCCTGCGTGGGTATGGGGTAACTCGCCAAGCTCGTACACTGCTACTGGCGGCACGATCAATGCGAGTACTGCTACGGGCCAGTGCCTAGACGTTATAGGCTCGAACTTTTCAAGTGGGACTAACCTGGATATATATGGCTGTAACGGCACCGATGCGCAGCGCTGGTTTTGGACTGCCGATACGGGTGCGCTGTGGCTGCCCTTTTCGGCTAGCAGCACGGCGGGCACCACAGGCAGCAGCACCTGTGTCGACCTACCGGGTAATACAATCGCAAATGGCACGAAATTGCGAATATATACGTGTAATGGGAGCGCAGCCCAACAGTGGGTAGTAGAGTCGGATAGCACAATCCGCCTCAAAGAAAATACAGGCTACTGTATCGACAGGCCAGGCGGCGCGACCGCCAACGGCACCCAGCCCCAGCTGTATACCTGTAACGGGACATCAAGCCAGACATGGAACGTTAACACGCGTGTCTACCCATGGAAAGGGATGATATCGATGCCATACACGTTCTGCGGGTTGCGGTACGACCCCGGCACGTCCGGCGTGTGGTGCTCGGGCGACAATACCTATGGTGAATTTGCTAACTATTCTACGATGCCAAACGCCGGCTCAAACGGCGGCCTATGTACGTCGAGCACAAGCCCGATTAACATGAACATATACCAAAACGGCACGGTAAAAGTAGACTACAACAAGCTTGATAGTAACTGGGAATACCAATACAATTCCCTGCTCATTATTGGGACTGACGGGCAGGTGTACGGTGCAGGGCGTAATGTGTACGGTAAGCTTGGTAATGGCGGTGTCGGTACTTCTTCGAATAACTACGCGATTTGCTATACGGCGGAATTCACGCTACCAGCTGGGGTGACGGCTGTCGACTTATCAACGCGCGACGAATACACGACCTATGTACTGGGGAGCGACGGTAACGTATACGCGGCGGGGGCTAATAATGTTGGCCAGCTTGGTAACGGTACGGTTGATTCGCTGACACATCCAAACCCTTCGCAAGTACTTATTCCGACTCGCCAGTTTGTCTACTAGTAAGGTGCCAGCCCCGGCAATACTGGCACTGGTATACTGTGAGCTCGAGCCCGGGCGTCTGTAGCATGCCAAGCTCAGCTTGCCGCTCTGCATCAACCCGATTGGCGTAGCGTCGTTTTTGTTCGCACGCCCCTGTTGGTGGCGTGGCACGGGTATATTTTTGTGATTTATTATGGCGTGGCATCTTGGAATATTGCTCCTCTGTTGCTATAGTAGTGGTATATGGGGAAAAAGCCAAGCAGCGACACCGTAACTGTGCCGGCGGCTCAGACTGAGCTGTCTACCTTAGGGCTACTCGCAAGTATGGCTGATACTACCTGGCGCATGTTCGTGCCGACTGTGCCACTGATTGTTGCGGGTAACTGGGTTGATAGTTCGCTGAATACTCGGCCATGGTTTATGTTATTGGGCGCACTCATTGGTGGCGCAGCCGCTGCATTGCTTGTGCGCCGGCAGCTACGGGGGGATCGCTCATGAACCATTTTGCGCAAATTCAAATCATATTACCCCCCGCCCCCATCTTTTATATTGGCCCGTTCCCTATTACAAACAGCATGATTTCAGGCGTTATTTCGGTGGCGGTCATGTTTGCGCTATTGCTGTATGCGCGCGCGAACGTGCTGCGCGGTAAACGCAATTTTGTAACGGGCATGATCCAGTGGACTATCGAGGGCATGTACGGCCAAATTTTAGACATTATCCCTGACAAAAAAATTGCCAAAAGCATTGCCCCGTTAGCGCTTACCATGTTCTTTACGGTACTATTTACCTATTGGGCAAGTGTGCTGCCAGGGATTGGGGAGGTCATAACCGTGAACGGGCACCCTTTGTTCCGGAGCCTTGCAACCGATTTAAACTTTACGTTTGCACTCGCCATTATTGCGCTGGTTGTTGCCCAGGGCTATGCCATTAAAAGCCATGGCGTATTTGGCAATATTCGCCGCTATGCGGTAAATCCGTTTAAAAACCCGATTGGCGCGTTCGAAGGCTTACTCGAATTTATTGGCGAGTTCAGCCGTTTTACTGCCCTGAGCTTACGTTTGTTCGGCAACGCATTCGCCGGCGAAGTGCTGCTGGCGGTCGTGCTGCTATTGAGCGGGTATTTTGCAAGCTTTTCGTTGCCGCTGTTTATTGCCTTTGAACTGTTTATTGGCTTTATTCAGGCGTATGTATTTATGGTGCTTACCTGCATATTCACTGCCCTGGGCGTAGCAAGTCATGGCGCCCCCGAACCTGCTCATTCACCCGCTAATACAGTCGAGAATGAGACGCAACATTTAGGTAATTAACAAAAGGAGATAACAATGAACATTACATCACTCGCATTCGGCCTGACCTACGCGCTCCCTGCGCTTGGCGCCGCTATTGGCGTGGGCTTGATTGGGTACGGCGCCTTGAACGCGCTTGGTCGCAACCCCGAAAAGGCAGCCGAAATTCGCACCATGATGATTACCGCGATTGTGTTTTCGGACTCACTCGCCATTATTGGTATTATTGTGGCTTACATGGCAAAGGCGTAGGAGCGAATGGACCTACAGGCGTTTACACAATTTGCAGCAGCGGCCCAACAAAGCGGGAATCTTTTAAGCACGCTTGGCATTGAGCCAATTCAATTGCTATTTCAGGGCGTCGCATTTTTGCTTGTCGTGTTTCTTTTGGGCAAATTTGTGTTCCCTGTATTTACCAAGACGCTTGAAAAACGTCAGGCAGAAATCGACGAAAGCAACAAAGCGGTTGTCGAAGCAACAAAACGGGTACAAGAAATGCAAGATAGCGTGGCAAAAATGCTTAAAGAGGCAAAAGACGAAGCCGGTGATATTGTCCGCACGGCAAAAGACGAAGCGAGCGATTTGCTGACACGTGCCGAACATAAGTCGCGGGCGCACGCCGAAGCGATTGCAAAGGCCGCTAAAGCCGATGTCGAAAACGAGATTGCAGCGGCGAAAAAGTCGCTCCATAATGAAATGGTTATGCTAGTGGCCCAGGCGACCGAAAAGGTTGCAGGCGAAAAACTATCTGGTAAGGCCGATGAGGCGCTGATTCATACGGCGCTCAAGGAGATTGAGTAATGGCGGCGGCAATTTCACGGCGCAAGCTGGCCATTTACACGGCCGGTATGGTTATTGACGGCAAGGCCACGCTGGCGGTCAAACAGCTGGCGGCATTTTTGGTTTTGTCTAATCGCATGCGCGAAACAGATTTGGTGGTCCGCGACATTGAAGCCGAGCTGATGCGCCGTGGCGTAGTGCTTGCAACAGTTACGTCGGCCCGTACGCTCACCGAAGCGGTCCGTCGCCGAATACGCACACAATTGGCCGCCCCTACCGTGCAGCTGACTGAAGTTGTAGACCCACAGGTGATTGGCGGTATCTGTATTGATATACCAGGCTCCCGCTACGACGCAACAGTGCGCCATAAATTGCAATTACTAACCGAAATGACGCTGAGCTAAAGGAGAAAACAATGGCCGAAATTACAGTACAAGACTTGAGTAAAGAGCTGCGTGACGCGATCACCAGGCTTGATTTGACAGAGGGGCTCGAAGAATCTGGCATTGTGACCCGCATTGGCGACGGTGTTGCCTGGGTGCATGGCCTAAGGAGCGCCGGTTACAACGAAGTGCTCGAAATTTCGACGGCGAGTGGCGTTGTAGAGGCATTTGCCCTTAACTTGATGGAAGATGAAATTGGTGCGATTTTGCTTGGTGCCGACCAAGCTGTTTCGGCCGGCAATACGGTACGGCTTAAGGGCGAAGTGCTGAGCGTGCCAATTGGCGAAGAGCTGTTGGGTCGCGTGGTCAGCCCCCTGGGCGAGCCCCTTGACGGTGGCGCGCCAATTAAGACCAAACAACGCGGCCTCGTTGAGCGCGAAGCGGTTGGCGTGATGGGCCGCAAGCACGTGAGTGAACCCCTTATGACCGGCATTATGGCGATTGATGCCATGTTCCCTATTGGCCGCGGTCAGCGCGAACTTATTATTGGTGACCGCCAAACTGGTAAAACGGCAATTGTGCTTGATACCATGATTAACCAGGCGCGCCAAAAAACCGGCGTTATTAACGTATATGTGGCAGTTGGCCAAAAACTCAGTAAGGTTGCGCGCTTGGTCGACCGCCTCAAGTCCGAGGGCGTGATGGACCAAACTATCGTGGTGGTGGCTGGTCCAAGCGACCCTGCCTCACTTTTGTACCTTGCGCCCTATGCGGGCACCGCCATGGGCGAATATTTCCGCGACAATGGCAAGCACGCCCTTATGATTTACGACGATTTAACTAAACACGCCGTAGCCTACCGCCAAATGAGCCTGCTGCTCCGCCGCCCGCCAGGCCGCGAAGCGTTCCCGGGTGACGTGTTTTACCTACACTCGCGCCTGCTGGAGCGTTCAGCTAAGTTGAGCGATGCGCTCGGCGGCGGTAGCTTGACTGCCCTGCCGATTATCGAAACCCAAGCGGGTGACATTAGCGCCTATATTCCAACCAACGTAATCAGTATCACCGACGGCCAGATTTTTATGGAAACAGACCTGTTTTACCAGGGTATTCGCCCGGCTATTAGCGCTGGCCTTAGTGTGAGCCGCGTGGGCGGCGATGCCCAAACCAAGGCCGTTAAGAGTGTGAGCGGTAACCTTAAGCTTGGCCTGAGCCAGTTCCGTGAAATGGCAAGCTTTGCACAGTTTGGGAGCGACCTCGACGACGCCACCAAGCAACAGATTAACCGCGGCCAGCGCCTTACCGAACTCCTAAAGCAGCCCCAATATCAGCCAATGAGTATTTGGGAACAGGTTGTCAGCATGCATGCCGTTACGAGCGGGTTATTTGACAGCGTTGCGGCCGATAAAATTAAGGATGCCCAGGCTGCCCTTTTGGCGAAACTATGGACCGACCATAAAGATGACATGCGCACGTTAAGTAAGGGCGACAAAAAGTTCGGCGACAACGAAGAGCTGGTGGCGCTTGTTGAAAAAACCGCGAAAAGCGTTGCGAAAGGGTTTGAGGGCTAATGGCCTCAACTCGCCAATTAAAATCGCGTATCCGCTCGGTCAAGAACACCAAGCAGATTACCAAGGCCATGCAAATGGTGGCGGCAAGCAAAATGCGCCGCACCCAAGAGGCCGCTAAGGCGAGCGCGCCGTACGAAAAAGCGGCCGCCGAGCTTATGACATACCTCGCTGGTCAGGGCGCGACCGATAATCACCCGCTGTTCATGCGCCGTAAGATTAAAAATCGCTTGATTATTTTGGCAGCAGCCGACAAAGGCCTGGCTGGGGCGTTTAACACGAACGTGTTTCGCCGCTACCTCGATGTACTGCAGCGTGATGACGCGAACGGCGTTGGCAACCTGACAATCACGATTGGCCGCAAGGCATCTCAGTTTGTGAGCCGCCTAAAAGACACTAGTATTATTGGCAGCTACGAAGACATGCCCGACCACCCTGCCGGCACCACATTTCACGCGATTTTGAGCACGGCGTGCAATATGTACACCAATAAAGAAATTGATGCCGTGACAGTTGTGTACGTACAATTTATCAATAGCATTACGCAGCAAGCGACGGCCCTTCGCCTGTTGCCGGCTGGCACTGAAATTTTGATTGACCCAAGCGAAGTGCGCAACTTTGTGGCCGATGCGCTGTATGAACCAAGCGTATCAGAAGTGCTCGATGCAGTAACCTACCGCCTGGTGGGCTCGCGTTTGTACCAGGCCCTTTTGGACAGCCGTGCGAGCGAGCACAGCATGCGTATGCTCGCCATGAAAAACGCCACCGATAACGCCACTGACCTGATTGATGACCTGACGCTCGAAATGAACAAAGCCCGCCAAAGCGCCATTACCCAGGAACTCAGCGAAATTAGCGCCGGCGTGGAGGCAATGAAGTGATGACTAAGGAGGAAAGAATGGCTAATACTACAGGAACTATTATTCAGATTGTGGGCGTGGTGGTTGATGTTGAGTTTGAGGGCGCACTGCCAGCAATTTACGACGCACTCACCATTACGCACAACGACAAAACCATTGTGCTTGAGGTTGCGCAGCACCTCGACGAGCACACCGTGCGGGCTGTCAGCCTACAAAATACTGATGGCCTAAAGCGGGGCCAAAAAGTAACAGCCACTGGCGCGGCAATTAGCGTGCCGGTTGGTGAAGCTACTCAGGGCCGTATGTTTAATGTGATTGGTGAGCCGATTGATGGCCTGCCGGCGCCAAAGGGGCGAACCGCGCCGATTCACCGCAACCCACCTGCCCTTAGCGAGCAGAGTAATAAGGCTGAAATTTTGGAAACTGGCGTTAAGGTGATCGACCTGATTGCGCCAATTGCCAAGGGTGGTAAGGTTGGTTTGTTCGGCGGTGCGGGCGTGGGTAAAACCGTGCTGATTCAAGAACTCATTAACAATATCGCTAAATTCCACAGTGGTAACAGTGTGTTTGCCGGTGTTGGTGAACGCACGCGCGAAGGTAACGATTTGTACTACGAAATGAAAGAAGCCGGCGTGCTGGACAAAACCAGCCTCGTGTTCGGGCAGATGAACGAACCGCCTGGGGCACGTCTGCGCGTGGCGCTTAGTGGCCTGGCTATGGCCGAATCATTCCGCGACGATGGCAAAGACGTGCTGCTATTTATTGACAACATTTTTCGCTTTACCCAGGCCGGGAGTGAAGTGAGCGCCCTATTGGGCCGCCTGCCAAGCGCCGTGGGGTACCAGCCAAACTTGCAGCAAGAAATGGGCGCCCTACAAGAGCGTATTACTAGCACAAAAAAAGGTTCCATTACCAGCGTGCAAGCCGTGTATGTGCCGGCCGACGACTTAACGGACCCGGCGCCCGCAACCACGTTTGCTCACCTTGATTCCACAATCACCCTAAACCGTGGTTTAACCGAGATTGGTATTTACCCAGCGGTCGATCCACTAGATAGTAACAGCACCATGCTTGACCCCGAAGTGATTGGCGAAGAACATTACCGTGTCGCTCGCGAGGTCCAGCGTGTGTTACAGGAATACAAGGAATTGCAAGATATTATTGCGATTTTGGGTCTCGAAGAACTGAGCGACGACCAAAAGCTGACGGTTAACCGGGCGCGCCGCCTGCAGCGCTTTTTGGCGCAGCCATTCCACGTGGCTGAACAGTTTACTGGCAACCCGGGCGCGTTTATTAAGCTGCAAGATAGTATTAAAGATGCCGCAGACATTTTAGCCGGTAAGTACGACGACAAACCAGAACAGTGGTTTTACATGGCGGCTGGCCCCTTAAGCGAAAAAAAGGACTAGCCTGATGCGGTTTAAGCTTGTTACCCTTGCGGGCGAAAAAATCAACGAAGAGGTTTACGAGGTTTTGATCCCGACAATCGAGGGTGAAATTGGGGTGTTCCCCGACCACGAACCGCTTGTTACGGTTGCAAAGCCGGGTGTGGTAACTGTTAAGCTTGAAAAGCACCACACTGCCGAACGCCACGAATTCTTTGCAATTAGTGGTGGTATTGTTGAGATAACTGGCAAAACGGTAAAAATTTTAGTAGACGAGGCCGACCATGGCGCCGATATTATTGAAGCGGAAACGCAGGCGGCCCTTGAGCGCGCAATTGCGATGCGCGACAATGCTACCAACGATGTTGAGCTCGACAAGGCTCACCAATTGATAGACAGGCATATGGTGCGCCTTAAGGTTGCCGATCTTCACCGCCACCGCCACCGTTAAATTTGGTTACAGCGTATGCAACAAAGCGCGGACTTCGTCCGTGCTTTTTGTGTGCATCAGTTTGTCGCGTAGGTC
>JAJXWT010000008.1 GCA_021781475.1 bacterium | reverse complement strand
TTGGCGTCATAAATACGGTTGCCCACCAGCACAAAATGACCCAGGCCGTGTTCGGCATACGTATAGTTATACTGGCCAGGATTGCCCACAAGGTGGGACGCATCAACGGTTGTCACTTGGCCATTCGCCGCGTTATATGCCAATAGCTGTTGGCGTTTGTCGGTAATTACCCCACTGTTGTAGTTAAAGGTGCTGTAGTAAAAGGTGTCGTTAATCCACCCAATAGCGCCCGCACCAACAGAGTTGGGGATTTCATTTACCGCCCCGTTCGATGTCGTAATAATATAAATCGCCGGCGCTGTATCGCCGTTACGCCTGGCAACATAGGCAAGGTAACTATTGTCGGCTGTGGGCAACAGCTGCAGCTCATTGCCCACTTCGCTGCCCGTACCCGCCAACACCACCTTTTGGTTTGTACCATCAAGCGCCGAGCTCATCACATCGTACGCACCGGTACGGTTCGAAATAAAGTACACGTTACCACTTGGCACAAGTTTTACCGCTACCTGTGGCGCCATGTCTTTGGTGTTTACTGTCACACTTGCCGTGTTATAGCCCGCAAGGGTTACTTGCCCGGTTTGGTCAGCGGTGGCTGTTGCAAGCGCAATAGATGCCACACCGTTATCGCCACTCGTCGCCGAAGTATCACCAATTTGCACCGTCGCGCCCGAAAGTGGTTGGCCCGAAATTCCGTTTGTCACAGTCACGCTCGCCACCCGGCCCGTAGCAGTCAGCTTTACGGTCGTATGGGCAGAGCCAAAAATCGGCACCAAATAATCGGTGTTCGCGGTAGCATAGTATTTCTTTTCAACCTTTAGCACGTGGTCGCCAACCGACGTGCCGTTTATAGTCGCCACGCCCTTGCTGTCAGTTGTGCCATCATTCTGGCCAAAATGAATGGTCGCATCGCTCACTGGCTTGCCCGTTATGCTATCTACAACAGTAATTGTGGCCGGCTTTGCGATCATTAATCCCAAAAAGGCATAGCGGGTCATTGGCACCGCCAACACAATTGCAACCAGCAGCAAAAAGCCAATAATCGTTTTACCAACGCCGCTTTTAATAAACCTTGCAAGGCGCGCTTTAAATGGCGCCCGCGCGTCCACCCGCTCGTCGCGCGCGTCTTCTATAACTTCTGTTTTTCCTTCTTGCTCATCAGCGGCGATTTCTGCTGCCACTTCTTCTACTTCGTCGTCGTTGACTGCGATTTTCATTATATTGTAACCTTATACCTTATGTTTATAGTGTAAAAGATACCCACCCATTACACAAGCTATGTCTGCGCCCCTGTGGCTTGGTTTATGCGGGTTGAGGAATCTGACTTGCTTACGCCACCCACACCAAAAACCATCTGGATGCCACACTGCTCACATACGGCTGTCTCTGGGATATCAGCCGTAGAGCTTCTATCGCCACCGTTCGCAAAAATTAGTTCATCATGGGGGTATATCTGGCGCACTTTCATTAATGTATTCACCTGGGAAGTGTCACTTGTGTCAACAGACAGCAGCGCCTCATCTACATCGCGTAACGCCGAAATCAAACGCAGTCGATTATCTTCATCGAGGATAATCTTGCCTTTTTTTAATACCGCCTGCGTATCATTATTCACAATAACAAGCAGGTAGTCGCCCATTTTTGCCGCCGCCTCAATCATATCTAGGTGCCCACCATGTAGGGGGTTAAAATAGCCGCTTACAATTACTCGCCTCACAGTAGAGCCTCCTTTTGCTAACTTACCCCCATTATACTGTACAAACTGCTATACTTATTGGTATGACAAAGATGCTAGTTACGGGAGGAGCAGGGTTTATTGGGTCGAACTTTGTTCATTACACCCTAAAAAATAGGCCCGAATACCAAGTAACTGTGGTTGATAAACTAACCTACGCCGGCAACCTCGCAAATTTTGACGGCGTTATGGACGACATAACATTTGTAAAGGGTGATATCTGTGACGATGCCCTAATGGATAAGCTTGTGGCAGATACCGACGTTGTGGTGCATTTTGCCGCCGAAACCCATAACGATAACAGTATCCGTAACCCTAAGCCATTTTTAGACACCAATATTTACGGCACCTACACTGTTTTGGAAGCAGTGCGAAAGCACGGCAAGCGCCTGCACCACATCAGCACCGACGAAGTCTTTGGCGACCTAGAGCTTAACGACCCGAACCGCTTTACCGAAACCACGCCCTACAACCCAAGTAGCCCCTACAGCGCCGCCAAGGCAAGCAGCGACATGTTGGTGCGCGCCTGGGCCCGCACCTTTAGCGTCAAGGCCACAATCAGCAACTGTAGCAACAACTACGGCCCGCGCCAGCACATCGAAAAATTCATTCCGCGCCAAATCACCAATATTTTAAGTGACATTAAACCAAAACTGTACGGTACCGGCGAACAAGTGCGCGACTGGATCCATGTGGACGACCACAATGCCGCCGTGCACCTGATTATCGACAAAAGCCCAATGGGTGAAACCTGGATTATCGGCGCCGACAACGACCATGTGAACAACAAAGCCGTGATTGAAATGATCTGCGACCTAATGGGCAAGGGCAAAGATTGGTACGAGCACGTGAACGACCGCCCGGGCCACGATATGCGCTATGCCATGGACAGCAGTAAGCTGCGCCGCGAACTTGGCTGGCAGCCACAATACACCGACCAAAACGGCATGGTCGAAGGCCTAAAGGCGACGATTGACTGGTACAAAAACAACGAAGCCTGGTGGAGGGCCGAAAAAGAGGCCGTAGAACAAGCCTACGCTAAGCAGGGTCAGTAACCATGTCTGAGATTTTGTTTAGTAAAGAGCTTCAGGCCCACGAAACACCGATTGAAGGCCTGGTGTGGTATGACTTACCGGTTATGGGTGACAGCCGCGGCTGGTTTAAGGAAAACTGGCAACACGAAAAAATGACCGCTCTGGGCTTGCCCGATTTTGGCCCCGTGCAAAATAATATCTCGTTCAATGCAAAAAAAGGCGTCACTCGCGGACTCCATGCGGAACCTTGGGACAAGTATGTATCCCTTGGTGCTGGGCGTATTTTAGGTGCCTGGCGCGACATGCGGCAAGACAGCGCCAGTTTTGGCCAAACCTTCACGCTCGAAATGGACCCGTCGCACGCGATTTTTGTGCCCCGCGGCGTTGCCAACGGCTTTCAAGCGCTCGAAGATGATACCATTTACATGTACCTGGTGAACGACCACTGGTCCGCAAACCCGCCCGAAGGCGTGTATAGCTTCGTGAACCTTGCCGATCCGACCAATAACATCGACTGGCCTATCCCGATTGATCAGGCCGAGGTTTCTGAAAAAGACCGTAACCACCCAATGTTTGACCAAGCGGTTGTCATTAAGCCAAAAAAGGTATTAATTACAGGCGCAAACGGGCAACTAGGGCGAGCACTCGCCGAGCTTTACCCAGACGCCGAGCTTGTGGGCCGCGAAGAGCTTGACATCGTAAATGAATCGATACTTACCGCACGCCGTTGGCGCGATTACGGCGCCATTATCAACGCTGCCGCCTATACCAACGTGGATGGCGCCGAAACCCCCGAGGGGCGCGTGACCGCGTGGGAAGCGAACGCTAAGGCTATCCGCAACCTCGCGCGCATTGCGACTGAATATCACCTTAGGCTTGTACATGTATCCTCCGACTACGTGTTTGATGGCACCAAGGATCTACACACCGAAGGTGAGCCGTTCAGCCCACTAAACGTCTACGGCCAATCAAAAGCTGCCGGTGACATCGCTGCTAGCACGGCGCCGCAACATTACATTGTTCGCACTAGCTGGGTAATGGGCGATGGTAAAAACTTTGCCAGCATTATGCGTGGCCTCGCCGAGCGTGACATTAAGCCGACCGTGGTCGGTGACCAAATCGGCCGCCCAACCTTTGCCGACACCTTAGCCCGCGGCATTAAACACTTAGTTGATAGCAAGGCGCCATTTGGCACCTACAACCTGACAAATGACGGCGAGCGAGCCAGCTGGGCCGACATCGCTAAGATTGTCTATGAGCACAGCGGTAAACCCGCCAGCGACGTCACGCCTGTTACGACCGAAGAATACTACCGCGGTAAAGACGGCATCGCCCCACGCCCGCCGCAAAGCACCCTCGACCTCAGCAAAATTAAAGCAACCGGTTTTATGCCACCAGATTGGCGCGAAAAACTAGATGAATATTTAAAGGAGAACTAAGTGAAGGGAATTATTTTAGCTGGTGGTTCGGGCACGCGCCTATACCCTATTACCAAGGCAGTCTGCAAGCAGCTTATGCCAATTTATGACAAGCCAATGGTGTACTACCCACTCACCACCCTTATGCAGGCGGGCATTCGTGACATTTTAGTGATTACCACCCCAACCGACCAAGCGGCTTTCCAAAACTTGCTGGACGACGGTTCGCAGTGGGGCATTCAGCTCAGTTACGCCATCCAAGAAACTCCACGCGGCCTGGCCGACGCCTTTATTGTTGGCGCCGACTTTATTGGCGACGACAAAGTGGCAATGATTTTGGGTGACAACATCTTTTACGGCATCGATTTAGCCCAGCAGCTGCAAGGCCTCGCCGACTTTACCGGTGGCGTTGGTTTTGCTGTGGAGGTTGACGACCCCGAACGCTACGGCGTGTACGAGTTCGACAGCAATATGAACGTTATTTCAATCGAAGAAAAGCCCGCCCGGCCAAAATCAAACTACGCCAACAGTGGCCTGTACTTTTTTGACAACCGCGTTAAGCAAATTGCCCAAAATGTGCAGCCGAGCGAGCGTGGCGAAATCGAAATCACCAGCGTGCTCGACGCCTACCGCCAACTGGGCGAACTAAAAGTCTCGCTATTTAACGAAGTTTGGCTCGACACCGGCACCATTGATAGCCTCACCGACGCCACCGATTTTGTGCGCGTGATTCAAAAGCGTACCGGCAAGATTATTGGTAGCCCCGAACAAGTCGCCTACGAACGGGGTTTTATTAATGGCTCTCAGCTTGTCGCGCTCGCCGAACCACTCAAAAAATCAGGGTATGGTAACTACTTGAAACAGCTCCGCTAGCAACTACCATCAGCGGTGAATTCTATCCCAGCTGTGGTTTTTAATACCCCAATTTATTGTTGATGATATGGCATAAGCATGATATACTAATAGCACTACAAAACGAGATAAAAACATGCGGTCAATAAAAAAGTCACCCCCTAAAAACGCTCGAATCAAAAAGATTATTATTGCTACTGCTATAACTGTGGTGCTACTTGCAGGTGCGGCCCTACTGTATGCCAAAACACGACACACGCCCACAACCAATACATCAACCCAAAAATCGAGCTCGAGCACTAACGCAAATAGCCAGTCGAACACTACGGGCACAAATAGCCAGACAACGCCCCCTTCGGCCAAGGGTAGCACTGTGCAAAAAACACCAGGCGTTAGCAGCGACCAAACTACTAACCAAGTACCGGTTTCACAAACTAGTAGTATTAGTATTACAAGTCTCAACGAAACTAGCGGCAATGTAAATATTGCTGTTGCAATCACCAATCCAGCGTCATCTGGTGTCTGTACGTTTACTTTTACTAAAACAGGCGCAAGGCCCGTTACGCATACAGTCAACACGACCACTAGCGCTTGTAGCGCATCTATTCCAAGCTTGGAGTTTAGTATGGTCGGCGACTGGCAAGTGGAAGCAGACTATTTTGCCAATAACACCCAGACAACCACAACAGGCACGGTAACGGTCCAATGAAAATAGCTCCGGCATCCCGAACGCGCAATCTCCTCCGCTCGCTGCCACTTTTACTGGTGGTGTTTATGGGTGTTATGTTTATTGGTCTTTCGCATATGCGGGCGGCGGCCTTTACCGGCGCAGACTGGAACCCCGGGCAGATTATCGAGGATACCTATTTTTATAATAATAACTCGATGTCTGTTGCCGATATCCAAAACTTTTTGAATAGCAAAGTCCCTACCTGTGACACCCAAGGGACCCAATCGGCAGCCGACCTGGGTTACCCAAACATGACACACGCCCAGTACGCAGCCATGATGGGCTGGCCCGGACCACCATACGTTTGCCTAAAAGATTACATGCAAGTACCACAATCGTCTTCAATCGTCGACAACTTTTCTGGCTCTACGCCGTCAGGTGCAATTAGCGCTGCGCAAATTATCAAGAACGCCGCCGACACCTACAACATTAGCCCTAAAGCCATCCTTGTCACCCTACAAAAAGAATCTATTAACCTTATCTTCGACTCGTGGCCGCTTGCAAGCCAATACACAAATGCCATGGGGTATGGCTGCCCAGACAGCGCACCGTGCAATCCAACGTATGCCGGTTTTTATAACCAAGTCACAAACGCAGCATGGCAATTTAATCAATATAGAATCAACCCTGGCAGCTATCGTTACTTACCGTTCCAGGCGAACACTATTTATTACAATCCTAGTGACACGACCAACCCCACTCCGAGCGCAAGCGTTTGCGGTGCGTCTAGCATATTTATACAAGACTACGCAACCGCCGGCCTATACAACTATACGCCCTACCAGCCAGACCAAGCTGCCTTAAATAACATGCCCAATACAGGCGATAGCTGTAGTTCATATGGTAACCTGAACTTCTGGTCGTACTGGTATAAGTGGTTTGGCGACCCAAACTATACGCCACCCACGTGCGATGCGCAGGTTACGGGCACGGCATGCGTATGGCAGCTGCAGGGAGCGAGTGACAGTAATTTCTTAACATCGAATAATGTCGAGCGAGACAATGCCGTATATGATAGCCAGTACGCATACGAAGGGACACCGTTCTACGTGTATACCAGCCAGGAACCCGGCACCGTGCCTGTTTACCGGCTTAAGCTGACAAACGAGCACTACTATACAATAAGCGCCACAGAGCGTGACACTCTATTGCAAAACAGCCAGAATGTATACGAAGGAATAGCATTCTACGTATACCCACCCAATGCGGCATCAAACGCATCATACCCAGTTTCAAAATTAACAAACTCCGCTGGCGACGTATTTGTTGCCGACCCCGCCGAAAAGGCAAGGCTTATCGCTGCTGGCTACACAGATAACGGCGTCGTATTCAACGCACCAAGCGCATTTGCCACTGAGCCAGATCCACAAGCCGGTAATGTCAATATTTATAGACTTAGCAACAGTGGAAAGCACTTTTATACGCAAAATATTTACGAGCGCGACAGCCTAATCAAGGCCGGCTGGGCATACGAGGGCATTATGCTTGAAGCGCCAGCCACATCAACGGCTACCACGACCTCTTCAACCACAGCCCAAACGACACCAATATTCCGCCTACTAAGCCCAACGGGCGACCACGTTTTTACAGCATCCAGCTCTGAGCAGTCCCAATTATTAGCCAACGGCTGGACCTCAGAAGGAACGGCCTGGTATATTGACAGTTCCACACCCCAGACGTACAGATTTTATATCAACGGCTACCACTTCTACACTACAAGTTTAAGCGAGGCGCTGCACCTTACTAACACTCCGGGCGTCCATTATGAGGGCATCGCATTTGGCTACAACCAGGGCTCTACACTGCCGGTGTACAGATTACTTGGCAACTCAACGCACTTCTACACGGCCGACATGAATGAGGTGTTATCACTTAATAATAGCGCTGGCTGGTCGACCGAAGGAGTGGCATTTAATGTCAGCACCGCGCCAACGAATACGCCCGTTTATAGACTATATGATGGCAGCTCCGACCACTTCTATACGGTAAGTACCGCTGAGCGTGACCAAATGGTATCCAGCGGCTGGAAATACGAGGGTATTGCCTGGTACGCAAGTGATACCGTAACGAGTGAGCCCGTTTATAGACTATATGATGGCAGCTCCGACCACTTCTATACGGTAAGTACCGCTGAGCGTGACCAAATGGTAGCCTCTGGCTGGAAGTATGAAGGTATTGCCTGGTATGCGCAGCCATAACCCCACGACAGAATAACCACCAGGTACACCTAACTACGCCTATATTTAGCCTGCCGACTACTTCAGCTTGTAGGCAAGAATTTCTTTTACTCGCCTTTTTGCGATTTGGACGACACGCCTCGTGGCATGCCGGCCAGCCCTCGTATAGCGGTTGTTAATAACCCTTGCTATTTTTTTATACCGCTCGTTAAGCACATGATTGTATTCGTAAAGCGCACTAATTGGATTAAAGTAATCTTCTTCGCAGCCTATACCCTTGCTATTTCGACTAGAATTTTCAACCGCCTCTATAAGTGCGTCATAGCGTGCGTTCGTGAGGTATTTCCTTTTTTGATCACCTTTTGCCGTCTTGCCTACGGTGACAGCATTACCAGGATGCTTAATGACCCAGGATATCTGCTTTGCCAGTGAGCCTGCATCGCCAAGCTTATATAGAAATCCGCTTTCACCGTGCTTAATTAATTCTGCACCTCCACCAGTGCTGTTAGCAATGACAATGCGACCAAATAACTGGCCCTCAATGATTGTTCTGCCAAACGGTTCGTATTTTGAGTTACTAATAACCACATTGTACTGATTCATCGCTTCATATACCGAGGTGGTAAAACCTTTAATATCTGCCAGGCTACCCAGTGAGTTTTCTTTAATATATGATCTCATCTGGTTTACATAAGGCAGGTTTGCAGCAGCATCACCATAGAAATCAACGTGGATATTTTTTATACCCTGATCTCGGAGTATCTTTATAGCCTCAAGCGTCTCTATCTGATTTTTCCGTGGGGCGAGCGCTCCAAATATTGCCATTTGTAGCGTATCACCAATTACATTATCCTTGTAGAGCTTATTTATAAGCTGTGCGCTCAAGGGGGGTAGAGGGTATAGTATTTTTTTGGGTGTTTTCGGCATATTAAGGTCTTTTTCGTACTCACCCTTTACAAAATCAGAGTTATAGACAACAGTATCGACATTTTCGTTTAATATCTTAATGTAGCTTTTATAGCTCGGCAAAACGTGTAGTGATGGGTCCCTCTCGTTAATGATCTCATGCGCCAACATGACAGTTGGAATACCAAAGATCCGGCCCGCATATAAGCCCCAAGGAATAACAGCCGTGTTGACAAGTATTACATCTGGTTTTGTTTTCTCGACCTCGTGGAATATTTGCGCCAACGAAGCACCTGTTGAGGCGCGTATTTCATGCGCATCAACTTTCTTATGTGGTCGTATTGCCCAGCCATAGCCTATAACTCGATTCTCAATCTTTTTGCTTGTTAATAATCGCTGCATATCACCCTCGTGCGGAATAATCACCTTGCATTCGTGACCACGAGACATAAGCAAGTCAACATATTCTATTAGGCACTGCTCGGCGCCCCCCGTTGTAAGTCCCGTATGCGAGAAGGCTAGTATTTTCATTTTAATGGCTCCTTAATACTGTCCCAATATTCTTGCACGAGCATCCTGTATTTCGGGTATCGTTCTAGTAGGATCTTTTCGTTCTTTTCAATCTGTGCATTTCGCACCTCGTTGCCGAAGCTCCTTGACTCATAGTGAAATACGTACGCATAATTAGCCGCAGCACAGCTCCATCCGTTATTAGTAATCCTCATCGCAAAATCATTCTCTTCGCCATAGCCTTTTCCATAAATTTCATCAAATAGCCCGTATTGGCTGATTACCTCGCGACGAATAAGTACACAAAAACCGTGAATCGTAGGCGTAATATACATTAGTGGTAGTTTGTGCTTTATAACCCTATATAGTAAATACGAAGCCCAACGATGGTTAGCGAGGCGACTCGTCATAGGCACAGACCAAATTGTTGCGTTGTTACTTCTTGATGTCACCGCCCCAATATTGGGCTGAGCGTACAAAACTTTCCTCATCTCATACGCAAAGTTTTTGGTTACTTTCGTGTCGCTATTTAGTAGTAATACATCATCCCGTTGACTCACTAATTCTAGGCTCGCCCTGTTGCATGTCCTTACAAACCCGAGATTTTGCGGGTTACGATAGTAATAAAAGTTCGAGAGACCCGATATGTGTCTTCTTATCTTTTGCTCAAGATTATCAGCATCAGGCCCACAGTCATTCACATAGTGGACCGACACGATTTCTGACCCCGCAAAATACTTTTTTAGAGAGCGAATATTTTTCGATAGAGACTGCCAGTCGGCGTACACGGGAACCACAATGCTAACACAAGGCTCGCCTGCTGGAAGGTCATCATAATACCAATCAGGATATGTTGGCTGGTTTGACAATGGACGTATTCTACCCCTACGTGAAACTACGTAATTATTCTTATTTCTTAGCTGGGGAAGGAGGCTAAAAAGCCTCTCAAGAGCATGTGCAGTTGTCCCGTCCGTTTGGCCTTGTTCCTTTTGAAAATTACGTTTTGATATATTTAGCAATTCCTGGATCGCCTGAATATCAATCCAAAACATTGTTCCACCAAAATAGCTCATTTTATCTAGCTTTTGAGAAATTTCACCCATAAAGAACGTCCGGTCAATCGATGCCATGATTCTCTCTATCAGCAACCTGTTGTGGTCTAGGTACATCTTCATTGGATAGCAATATTCTTGCGTGCCGATAATCCCGGTAGTATCCTCGGAAACCTTATTGATTATTGCTTTAATTTCGTCAGAATCTTCCGGTACAAGGGCGTCAAGCATCTTTTTCAGCCAATTTGAACCGCTTTCCGCACTATTGCCCACAATATCCCTGTGAGTAGATTTCTTAGAGTGAATCTTCAAAACCTTTTTGTAGCCCATCGCCGACAGAACGTGTACTGCCTTTATAAAAGGTAGTACATCACGGCCCTTGTTGTGCGCGAAAAATATGTTGGCATCTGGAAAGTCCCGACGTATGGTTTCAATAAAATTCTTATCTTTTGGCGTCATAGTAATATATAGGTCTATGCTGGCATGGCTCGTGAGGAACAGAAGTTTTCTACGAAAAATTTGCTCCCAGTTTTCGGTGTAATATAGATGTAAAATAACGGCCAAATTAGATTTCTTTTTGAATGCGCCGTCACGCTCAAGAAAGTACCGCTCCTGGGCATAGCTTACATTTCTAAGTCTATATACTACTTCGGCAGTGGCCTTGCCAAATGTTGTTTGTTGAATAATGTGCTTATATTTAACTACTAGGTGGGCAGCGCTGAATTTACCAAAGACCCGCCTGGCAGTCCTTGGTAAGAACGTAATAAACCTCCCGATTCTATAGGACCCCGAACCCCTTACCGCATCAAGCTCCCCCTGGATCCGCTCTGCGACTTGGTGGAATTCTCCCACAGATGACTGAACGCTCGCAAGCTTTTCAGCAAGCCTTGAATAGCTCTTAATAAACCTATAGTAGGCCAGGTAGCCTATTTTATCTGGATATTGAGCAGCGTATTTTTCGTACAAATACTTGTACAGATCCACGAACTTTTGACTAGAGTCGGCGTTAGTTATATTCCTACGATCTGACTTTACCCTATAATTTAAGTAAGTCTTTTTTGTTAACTTAATGCTCGCCCCTGTTAGTGCCACAGCTAAAAAGAAATCCCAATCCTCGTGTGTCAACTTTTCCATCATAGGGTCAAATCGTATGTCGTGAACCGCAGCAAGACGTACGAGCGATGATGAATCAATGTAGTTCTCGTTTTTTAAACGCTCGATATCATACTCGGGGGGGATCCACCTTACACCTTCCTTGTCCTCTGCGTAATATTGCATACCGCAATACACAACATCTGCCTTATTTTCTATGGCTGTCTCGACAAGCGCTGCTACGTGATTTGGTTCAAACCAGTTGTCGGCGTCGAGGAACAGGACGTAGGGGCTCGAAACCAAGCTAAGCGCCTCGTTGCGCGTATAAACTATACCCTTATTCCGTACGTGTCGCACGATGGTCGCACGGTCCCTGTATTTATTCAAGACCGTTCTTGAGTCATCCGTGCTTGCATCATCGATAACAAACAATTTAATCGCACGATAGGTTTGTGCGAGCACACTCTGAATTGCCTGATTTAAGTATTTGCCATAATTATAGTTGGTAATAACAACGGCAATTTCAGGTTTTTTTTCACTACTAACCAAAACTAGCTCCTGTCGCTTTTAGGCATATCACACGTATCCACCCACTATTATACTTCATGCCCACCCCATCCATTCAACAAATCCCTCAGCAGCAAAGACATTAAAGAGCCGCTCGAAGCGTCCTATAAATCCGAATCAATAGGGATTTAGCCTTACGTACTGGCGCCGTAAGCCGCCATGATGGCGATCCTTCAATATTCTTTATTATATTTTGCTGGTAAGTAATACGCTCGTCCCTCTGCTGTATCTGCTGATTATATAAAATAATCAGCTCACCCCAGTTGTCTATGGCCGACATCATGCCCTCCTTATCAACTTGACCCTTTAGGAACTGCTCCCTAAGTTGTATTGAATTGGTGTGCGCAAATTGATTCACTATAGCGACATCTACCGCGTTATTATTAACATATTCAGCCGTCTTTCTATAAAGCCTGTTCAGCCACTGAAAATAGTTTAGAATCTCACCATCTGGGCCAATATTCGGGCGTACACTACTTGTGATCGAGTTTTTATTAATACGATAGTAGTAGAGAGGTGTTGATATTGCCGCAATACCATTTTGGGCTCTACAATACCACTGGAGCGACTCTAGATTATCCTCATGTCGCCTATAGTTTGCTAATTGCCAGTCGGTCTCCTTGATGATCTCTGCCTTGAACAACTTCCCCCATGCTGTCATTTGGTAGATATTCGGCACACTTTTAAGATCCCCAAGGTAGTAGCGCATGACACTTACCCCATCGCGCAACACTTGCTGGGAATAGTCTGGCGTAAGCTCTGGCTTGCTCTGCGCTAAATCCTTCTTCGTATAAAAAATTTCGAAGCCCGCAATTGATATGTCAACATTGTTCGTTAGTAGATTCTCATACAATATTTTGAGATAATCGGGATGCAACACGTCGTCACTATCTACAAATGTGATAAAATCGCCGCTCGCAACCTTAACCCCCGCGGCCCGTGCCATATTTAGTCCTTTGTTTTTTTGCGTTAAGCTTATAATCCGATGGTCCCGACGCTTAAACGAGCTGATTACGGCCTGTGACTCATCCTCTGAGCCGTCATTCACAACAATAATCTCAACGTTTTGATAAGTTTGACTTATCGCGCTCTCAAGGCATTCACCAATATATTTTTCCACATTATACGCAGGTACTATCAACGATATTCTCGGTAACTGTTCACTAATAGTACTGTATACATCTGCTCGATGAAAGATATTCATACACGCCACGTAAAACTCAGATTGATTAGCGCGCTCCAAAAAACCACCATGCGACCCAGAGCCCTCCACTTGGCGCCACATAAAATCATGCGTATCGACAAAGTTAATGCCACTCTTTGAATTTGCCAAAAATGCGAGCGCCATTAGCGTATCCTCAGCGAACACTGCGTTTGAGTAGTACGATAAATCGGTTGATTTGCAGATCTTTGCCCTCACCAACTGCTGCCCGATAGTGTCCGTCGGATCAGTGCAGAAGTTATGCGTCAGTAGGTGTTGATAAAAAGCAGTGAGCCGCTCAGGTGTTGTTTGCGTGTAACTTTCCCACAAAAAATCTTTCTTTCGCCCGCCCGCGTATAGCCTCGAGTGTCCCGTGACCGCAATGTCATAGGTGCCATTTTTGGTTGCTTTTACAAGATTCTCTATATAGTATTGTCCGACATAATCATCCCCATCCATGAATGTAATCCACTCGCCACGGCTCTTCTGAATACCTAGCTCACGGCCTCGAAGTGGACCACCAGAGTTCACCTTGTTTCGAAAACATAGGATGTTAGAGTGTTGTGTACGATAGCGCTGGCAGATTGACCAGCTCCCGTCGGCGCTGTAATCGTCGACCAGTATGATCTCTAGATTTTTATACGTCTGGGACAATAATGACTGAACAGCCTGTGCTAAATATTTTTCCGCATTATAGATAGGCACGACACATGTTACTAGTGGCTCATAACTCATAAAGCCACCTCGCGCTCACTATTTATCCTTCACACTGATGTCTGGAAACGAAAGTACCTTCCAGGCATTAGCGTACTGGATATTTGTGGAGTTAAACTCCAATGCAGGGTTCATGTGATCTGTCACGTTAATGCCAAGATCCGTCGTAATATTTGTATTTAAGCTAAATGGTTGGTTGCCAAGATTATTTGGAAACTCCACTGTTATATGCTTCTTCTTCTTTGGCCCAAGCGACAGGCCTTTTTTATATTCCTGCAGAAACCGCGTGTCATTGCCGACAACTATATCCCCATTAACACAAAAATCAAACCCCATCGTTATACCGTTAGCGCGCTTGTCAGTTTTATTGACGATATCAAAGTCCAAGGTGAACAACTCTGGGGTAATATGATGCTTCATGTTTTCATAAATAACTTCCCCAGTGCCATATCTATTCTTGCGCTTGATTGTCGTTGCCACACTCTCATCAATAAACTGCTTGGAGTAGTCATCAGCTACCTCTGTTGGGTTACCAATTGCAACAATCTTTCCTTTTTCTAGCAATAGCGCCTTGTTGCAATACCTTTTTACGTCACCCATTGAGTGCGTCACAAGGATAACAGTTTTTGATTTGTCTTTCTTGATCTGGCTAAAAAAGCTGCTGCATTTCTTTTGGAACGCCTCATCACCAACCGCCAACACTTCATCGAGTATTAATATATCCGTATCTGCTCTGATCGCAATAGAAAAGGCGAGCCTCACCTGCATGCCACTGGAGTAGTTCTTAAGTTTCTGGTCCATAAAATGCTCCAGCTCTGCAAATGAAACAATGTCATCATACATACGCTCCATGTCTTTGTGACTAAAACCAAGGAGTGAGCCGTTCAGGAATACATTTTCTCGGCCGGTAAGTTCAGGGTTGAATCCCACGCCAAGCTCAATAAATGGGGTCAGCGACCCATGGACCTCCACAGAACCTGAGTTTGGAGAGTAGATTTGTGCCAATAGCTTGAGCAGCGTGCTCTTCCCGCTCCCGTTGCGCCCGACAATGCCAAAGAAATCGCCTTTTTTTATTTCAAAGCTAATTCCCCGCAGCACGTGCTGTTTCTCGTATCCCCGAATACCCTTAAGCTTGTTGACCATTGCCTGCTTAAGGCCATTAGCCTGCTCTTTGGGTAACTTAAAAAACTTATGTAAGTTCTTAACAATAACTACATTTTCAGCCATTTATATGTTCTCCGCGAAATATTTAGAGTGCTTCTTAAAGTATAGGCCCCCGACAACCAGCATAAGGACAACGATGGAATAGGGTATGACCAGCAGGTACTGGTGATGAGGAAAAAGGTCTGCAAATGTCATGGTTTGCTTTGTCACCAGCGCGTAGCGAGCATCCTGTATAGCCTGAGCAATCGGATTCAACATCAGTAACTGGGCAGCAAGCCTGCTTTTAGCGATAATGATACTTAATGGGTAGATAATTGGGGTCGCATAAAACGCAGCTTGCGTTACAATTTCCCATATATGACTGATGTCGCGAAATCTGACGTTAAGGGCCGACAGTAAAAACGCTATTCCTAGAGCAAAAATATATATCTCGGCCATATAAATCGGGGTAGTTATAAATACAAGTCGTAAACTTACGCCATTCACAATCATAAAAATCGCAACTATCACAAGGTTAAGTGCAAGGTTAATCAGGGCCGAGATTGTTGCTGACAGAACAATAATATACTTTGGGAAGTTAATTTTTCGAAGCAAATCACTCCGCGCTACAATCGATGCCATTCCTTGGCTCGTGGCCTCAAGGAAGAAATTCCAGAGAACAATTCCAAACAGAAGGTAGATTGCATAATGCTCGACCGAGCCAAATTTCATCAGCTTTCCAAACACTACATACATAATTGCAAACAAAAAGAGCGGCTTTAGTAGTGACCAGGCATACCCTAACACCGACCCCTGGTAGCGGAGTTTAAAATCTGTGATAACTAGCTCCCGCAGCAGTATGCGGTTTTTACGACTAAAGACGTTTGATAGTTTCATAATCAACTAAATATTATAAGATAGATGAAGCGTTATGAACAGACTTGTAATAATGGTAATAACTTGGAACAATTCCGGCGACTCGATTGAGTGCCTGGAAAGTTTAGGTAAGCAAATAACAAAGGGGCTCACCTTGCTCAGTATTGACAACGGCTCAACTGATGATTCTGCGGACAAGCTACAAAAATATATCGCCAATAAGCCAAATAGCGATATCCGGTTTATCGCCACAGGCCGCAATGGTGGCACGGCTGGTGGCTTTAAAGCTGGAATAAAGTGGGCAACCGACAATAGATATGAATTTGTCGGCACCTTAAACGCTGATGCGATTGCCGACACCCAGTGGGCAACAGAGCTTACACACGAGCTTACAACGCACCCCAAGGCCGGCATAGCAACAGGCCTCCTCTTGCGCCGTGACGGCACAACAATTGACACGAGCGGTGAACTGTATACCACCTGGGGTTTGCCGGGCCCGCGCAACCGTGACGCCAAGCGCCAGGTGGCACCAAAGGAGCCAGGCGAGGTATTCGGTAGTACTGGCGGTGGGTTTATTGCCCGCACCGCTATGTTTAAGGCAATCGGCTTGTTCGATGAGGCATTTTTTATGTACTACGAAGATGTCGACATAAGTTTCCGCGCCCAATTACAGGGTTACGCGGTGCGTTTTACCCCAAAAGCTATCGCCTACCATAAGCTTGGCGCCAGCAGCAAGACTGTACCAGGGCTTGCGGTGTATAACACATTTAAAAACCTACCGGTATTATTTACAAAAAACGTACCACTGGGGCTTTGGCCAACCATTTACCCTCGCTTTGTGCTGCTATATACCCTGATTTTAGGGAACGCGATTGTAAAAGGGAACGGTAAGTACGCCGTAAAAGGCTGGATCAAAAGTTGGGCGCTTATGCCCCATATGTTCCGCGAACGGTGGCGGATCCAAAAAACAAAAACCGTTACCACGCAGTACATTAACAGTATCTTATTGCACGATATCCCGCCCGAGCAAACCGGTATGCGCAAGTTCCGTAAATTCTTTACCGGCAAGTAATACCCCCTTTGGAACAAAGCAAAAGAGCGCTATACTAGCAGTAGTATGAAAAAGAAAATTACCGTGCTGATACCCGCCTACAACGAGGAGCAGGTGTTGCCCATGCTACAAAAACGCCTCCACACCCTTGGTGAGTCGCTGCCAAACTACGAGCTTGAATTTTTGTTTGTAAATGATGGCAGCCGCGATGGTACAATGCAGCTTATTCGTGACTGGGCCGAGCACGATACCCGGGTAAGCTATATTGATTTTGCGCGCAATTTTGGCAAAGAAATTGGCATGATTGCCGGCTTTGACCACATAAAAAGCGACGCCACGGTGATTATTGATGCTGATTTACAAGACCCACCCGAGCTTATCCCTAAAATGATTGAGTTATGGGAACAAGGCTACGACGATGTGTACGCCCGGCGCCGCAGCCGCACCGGTGAAACGTGGTTTAAAAAGAAAACAAGCGAATGGTACTACCGGGTACTGCAAAAATCCACCCGCATACCTATTCAGCGCGATACCGGCGATTTTCGCCTGCTGAGCCAACGGTGCATTACCGCCTTAACACAGCTGCGCGAAAGCCAGCGCAACACAAAAGCCCTGTTTAGCTGGATTGGCTTTAAAAAGAAAGAAATTTTGTACGACCGCGACCCACGGGCCGCTGGCGAAACAAAGTGGAATTACGCCAAGCTTATAAACCTCGCGATCGACGGCATTACCTCGTTTACCACGGCACCACTGCGACTATCATCGCTGCTCGGCGGCCTTGTGTCGTTGGTGGCGTTTATATACATTGCCTACCTATTAATTCGCCCGCTGTTTGGCGTGCCGACCGGCAGCGGCTATGCATCACTTATGGCAGTCATACTATTTTTAGGTGGTGTGCAGCTACTAAGCCTTGGGGTGATCGGCGAATACATTGGGCGGATTTTTAACGAAACAAAACAGCGGCCACTTTATTTAATCGACGAATACCATGAAAGTACCCAACATACTAAAAAATAAGCAATTGGGGCGGTTTACGGTTGTCGGGCTCGCAAACACAGCGATTGATTTTGGGGTGCTACTTACCCTAAAGTCGTTTGGTATTAACGTACTGGTAGCCAATACCTGTTCGAGCACCCTCGCCTTTATTTTTAGCTTTGCGGCCAACAAAAAATATACTTTTAAAACCACCGATACTAATGTGGTGCGCGAAATGGTGCTGTTTGTAGTAGTCACGCTAGTTGGGTTATGGGGTCTGCAAAATAGTATTATTGCGCTAACCCAGGCGCCACTGATTAATCTGCTCCATAACCCCATCGCGGGCCTGGTTGCTAGTAAGCTACTCGCCACCCTGGTATCTATGGTGTGGAACTATATTATGTACGCCCGGGTCGTGTTTAAGCATACGCCGCCGATTCAAACTGTTTTGTAAGCCCACCTATATACCTTATACTAGGTGCATATGCATATTGCGATTGATGTTCGTTTTATAAATTCTGGCACCGGCACCTACGCGGTTAAGCTGCTCGAATACCTGCAAAAAATTGACACCGTTAACACATACTCCGTGCTTGTGCCTACTAAAGATAAAGCGTATTGGCAACCCACTAACCCTAATTTTACAGTGCGCACCGTCCCCTTTACGGCCTACTCCTTTAACGAGCAGCTGGGCTTTTTGCGCTACCTTAGTGCATTAAAACCTGATTTAGTGCATTTTGGCATGCCCCAGCAGCCCGTACTGTACCGTGGTAAAAAAATAACAACCGTGCACGATTTAACCCTGCTTAACACCTATAATAGTGATAAAAACTGGCTTATGTACCATTTTAAACAGCTGGTCGGCCGGTTTGTGTTTAAAGACATTGCGCGCACCAATAACCACATTATTGCAATCACTAACAACACTAAAAATGAATTTCAAACTTACACCCATATAAATGATGATAAAATTACAACAATATATGAGGCGGGGGAGGCCCACCCTACTGAACTCAAACCCTATAAAGACCTGCCTTTTACGCGCTTTATTATGTATGTTGGCCAACAACCAGATTACAAAAACGTTCGCAAACTTGGTGAGGCCCACCAGCTGTTGCTTAAAACCGACCCCGACCTAGGGCTGGTGCTTGTTGGCCGCATGAACAAAGACACCGCGCGTAATAAGGAATATTTTGAAAAGCTGGGCTACAAAAATATCCATTTTACGGGCTATTTGCCCGACCCCCAGCGCGATTGGTTGTTTACACAAACGATCGCCTACGTGTTCCCAAGCCTTATGGAAGGCTTTGGCCTACCACCACTCGAAGCAATGGCCTATGGCACGCCAGTAATCAGCAGCAACGCCAGCTGTATGCCAGAGGTACTTGGCGATGCGGCGGTATATTTTAACCCCCACAGTGCAACAGAAATGGCGCGCGTTATTGCCACTACTATTCATAACCCCGAACTACTAAAAAATATGGTGCAAAAAGGCCATACGCAGGTAAAAAAATACAGCTGGGAGCATATGGCCCGCGAAACCCACGCGCTCTACGAGCAAGTTCTACGCAGCTAAAGCCGCAACTCTTTAAACGCCTTGTTCACAAGATCCAGCATGGTTTGGTAGGTTTGAGTATCCGTGTTTGATTCTGCCGCATACAGGTAAATCACGTTGTCGACAACCTCAATTGTGACTTCGAACGGCAATGCCTCTAGCTGCTCCATGTAGGTTGGGTTTAAAAGCTCAAAGCTTGTGACCTGCTCGGGCGCGCTCGCAAACACCTCGTATTTTTTATTAAACTGCGTCCACTCGGTCTCTACCCGCTTTAAGCCAAACGCCGGCAGCTGCATAAACTTTTTGCGGCGCACAATAATTGTGCCGTACTGCTTTGGTACATTTACCTGTGCTATCACATACGTTTTTGAGCCAGTATCTTGCGGCGCCTTGTTGTAGCTATATACCTGTACTAGCAGCTGGTTATTATACAAGCCCACAATGTGATTATTAATGTCAGAAGTCCCAAACCGTGCCCCGCCAAATAGCTGGCCCCGCTTTGGAATAAATAGCCAGCCCATATCAAGGCTGTAGTAATAGCCGTTTTGCTGCGCTAGGGTAGCAATGGCGGCATTTTCGGCTGCTAAGCTTGCGGTTTGCTGCTGAATACCAGCCAATAGCCAGGTGTTGCCGCTGCGCACAAACTGCCAAAATTCGGTGAACTCGTTGTAATCCACGTACAGGGTTTTGTCACCCTGTGTTTCAAACAAGCGATCTTTTGCGCGGGCCGTAATGCCGGCCGTAAAGCTGTCATGATCGCTCCCCGGCTCGTCGTCCATGGCAATGACCTCCACCGCGCTTATATGGATATCTTCCATGCTGTCCGCGCGGCCCATTGACTGCAGCACGCGCAGCAAAAGCGCCGTGTGCTGGTAGTATTCGGGGGTTGTGTACTGCTGGATCGCACTCGTGTTAAATGTACCCCAATCGGCCTGGTAGCGCTTAAATGCAGCTTCGGTAAAATCTATCAGTTGGGCTTCATTCCAAATCGGGTCTTCGGCGGCCGCCTGCTGGAGTTCATTTTTAACAGCCGTGCTTTGCCGCAGCTTAGTGAATAACCCATACAGGCCCGCTACAACCCCTAGTAGCGCCGCAATTGCCGTGTACCAGCCTAATATACCCATAAAGGTGATTAGTACGCCCGCATACAAGGCAAATACCAGCCACGAAACAATGCTTAGGGGCACAAATAGTGCCGGGCGCTGTTTAAACTGGCGCCGGAACGCGGCTGTCATAAGGTGCATTGGGACATAGCCCAATACAACAAAGATATTGCCAAGGCCGCCACCGCCACTGCTTGAGCCGCCACCGCCAGCACGGGCAAAAAACTCAAGCGGGACTACTAGGCCATGTAAAAATTCCATAGAGCAGGGCTCGGGTTACCCTAAAATTTTACTTCGACTGGTTGTTCAATCGCTGCCTTTTCGGCATCGCTTACGTCAAAGAATTCTTTGTCGGTGTTAAACCCAAGCATCCCGGCAACCATGTTGGTTGGGAACATTTTACGCTTTGCGTTAAATGAGTTGACCGCGCTGTTATAAAAGCGGCGGCTGGCGCTGATTTTATCTTCGGTGTCAGTGACCTGTGCCTGGAGTTCCAAAAAGTTTTGGTTGGCCTTAAGGTCTGGGTAGTTTTCGGCAACGGCAAACAGGCTTTTTAGTGCCCCTGTTAGTTGGCCGTCGGCCTGTGCGGCGGCGGCTGGCGAGCCGGCGCCTGTTACTGCAGCCCGTGCTTCGGTTACCTTTTCGAACACGCCACTTTCGTGAGCGGCGTAGCCTTTTACGGTTTCAACGAGGTTAGGGATCAAATCGGCGCGCCGCTTAAGCTGCACGGTGATATCGCTCCATGATTCTTTGGCTTTTTGGTCAGCCCGGACTAGCCCGTTATACAGCGACGCAATAATGCCAATTACGAACACTACAACGAGCAGAATTATGATTGTTGTTACCATGGTTACTTCCCCTTTGACTTATGTTATATACGCTGCGGTTTACGAACTTTTTTGCGCGATGATAATGTGCCGTTCCCGACCCTCACCCTCGCTAAAGGTTTCAATATCATCATACTCACTTGCCACCTGGTGCACAATACGGCGGTCGGCCGCATTAATGTGCGCAATGTGCGAATCACCGCTCGTGCGAACTTCCTCTATCCACTCGCGGGCTTTTTCGGCCATTTTTTCTTCGCGCTGCTTTTTGTAGTCGGCAACGTCCACATTGACACGGGTTAAACTAAAACCCTTGTTGCGGAGTGCGGTACTGACAATATACTGCAAACTGCGGAGCGTTTCGGCGTTCCGGCCAATTAGTATACTATTTAGGTCCGATGAATCAATGTGGAGTGATATTATTTCATCTTCGAGCGCTGCCTGCACGGCAACATTTTGCCCAAAAAAGGCCACAATATTTTGCAGGTACTCCACCGCGAAATCAATTGCTTGTTGCTGATCCATTAGTTTTTCCTCCTTCCAGCATCCTTTGCGACAATTCGGGTTACGTGTGCTTCTTGGGCTTCTTTGGCGCGCTTTTCAACTGCTTTTACACGGCTGGCGTCACGCTTATTCGGCTCTTCGGCAATCTCTTCCATTTCCTCTTCGTCTTCACGCAAAATATACCACTGTTGACCAACGGCAACAAGGTTTGAAATCACATAGTACAGGGCAAGCGCGCCAGGCAGGGAAATCATAATAAAGAACATCATAATCGGCATAAATTTCATCATATTACTGCTCACCACCTGGTTCACGTCGCTTTGATTTTGCTGCTTGCCGCTGGCGGCATCTTCCATAATCTGGCGGAATGTTCGCTTGGTGGCGGCGGTTTTTGGCATAATTTGGCGGCTCATAAAATACTGAGTTACCGCGCCAATCACGGCAATTATCATAAGTGGCCAGTAGATCTGCCCGGCCGTCACCGATGTTTTGGTAAGATCAATAAACCCAAAGGCGGTGTGGTTAAAATTGTTTGGGCTTTGGATTAGCGAGTGGATTGCGGGTAGGCCCTTTAAAAAGCCGTACGTCCATTGGCCAATTTGGTCACGGTGTTGAGCAAAAATCTGAATCACCGTAAATAAAGCTAAAAAGATCGGGATCTGAATAATCAAAATTACAATTGAGCGCCATGGGCTAATATTGTGCTTTTTATACAGTTCCATCATGGCGACGCCCTGTGCCTGGCGATCATCTTTATACTCGGCCTGGATCCGCTTAAGTTCGGGTTGCATTTTTTGCATGGCGCGGCTTTGGTGGAGCTGTTTTTTCACGAGTGGGTACATCAAAAAACGTACCAGTACTGTAAAGATAATGAGTGCAATACCAAAATCGGCGTAGGGAACAACACTGTAAATTAAAACTAGTATATTAAAAATTGGTTGTACAATCAGCGAATTAAACATGGATAAACCATTCTCCCGGCTATGTTATTAGCCCTAGTATATCACTTATTTACTACTGTAAACAGAGGTTTGCGCTAAGAGCGAATGGATTGTCCCAGCTAAGTCTTCGTGGCTGGCGGTAATGGTTTCGCCCGACACAATAATAATCGCTATATCGTAGATTCCGCTAAACTTTGGTAGTTCATGGCGCACAATTTCGTACACACGGCGGCGGATTCGATTGCGGCCAACGGCTGATTTATGGACTTTTTTACTAATTACCACGCTGACGCGACTCTGTTTACGGCGCGGATTGGCAATATATTTAATGACCACCCAGTGCGAACGAACTGACGTTCCATTTTTGTACAGGTATTTTTGGCTGGCATGGCCATGGAATCGATTACGGGCGGCTAACATATCTGGTATTGTATTATACCGTATATATAAAACCCCCGGCTAGCGGGGGTTTTATATATTAGACCGAAAGGCGTGCGCGGCCTTTAGCGCGGCGTCGTTTTAAGACTAAGCGCCCAGCCTTGGTTGCAACGCGCGCACGGAATCCATGCGTTTTGGCACGGTGACGTGTGTGTGGTTGGTGTGTTCGCTTTGGCATATCCGCTCCATTATACCCTCTCCCCTCTCTGCGGTCAATCATAGCCTTGCAAATTTAGCAATTTTGTATCATTATGACATGACTTTTCCCCACTTTTTGTGGTTTTATCCACAAAAATAACAGGGGTAGCACAGAACTGTGGATAACTGGCACCCCCATCGTCACTTGCCCACGTGGATTTTTTCACACCACCTTATGGGTTGTGGAAAACTCTGCTACTCCGCTATACTAAGTGGAGTATTAATTGTTGTACGAGGGGTTATGAACACAACTGCAGCAGCCTTATGGCAGAGTGTTTTAGGAGAAATTGAACTAACCGTTAGCCACGGCAACTTTACCACATGGTTTAAAAACACCGAACTTATTGAGCACCACGATAGCCACCTAACCGTGGCGGTTCCAAACGTTTTTGCGATTCGGCAATTCGAAGTCAAGTTTGACGACACCGTAAAGGAGATTTTGGCCCACAACGGCATTACCAACCCGCACGTTACCTATGTGGTAAAAGGCGCTAAAAAACATATTGTGACCCGCGAAACCACTGGTGAATCCGAGCAAGACAATCGTTCCCAGCGCGCCGACGACCTGCTTGGAAACGGCCGAGCAACCCCTACGCGCAGCACGGCCAGTACGAGCCTAAACCCGCGGTACACGTTTGACAGCTTTATTGTTGGTGGCAGTAACGACCTTGCCTTTGCCGCCGCCCAAGCTGTGGCCGCCAATCCAGGCCAAAAATATAACCCACTGTTTTTATACGGTGGCGTTGGTTTAGGTAAAACCCACCTTGCCCAAGCAGTTGGCCACGAAGTACTACGGCGCGATGCCTCTGCCCGTGTCCTTTATATTAGCTCTGAAACATTTGTGAACGAATTTTTAGATTACATTCGCTTTAAAAAGAAAGGCTTTAGCGACAAATACCGCAATGTCGACGTGTTAATCGTTGACGATATGCAGTTTATTGCTGGCAAAGAAAAAACCCAAGAAGAGTTTTTTCACACCTTTAACGCCCTCCACCAGGCAAACAAACAAATCATTATTACAAGCGACAAACCACCACGGAGCATCCCCACCCTTACCGAGCGCCTACGCAGCCGTTTGGAGTGGGGCATGGCAATTGATATTCAAATGCCTGACTTTGAAACCCGCTGCGCCATCGTACAGACCAAAGCCAACATGAGCGGCGTGAGCCTTGATCAAGACACAGTGGAATACCTCGCAAAAAACATTAAAACAAACGTGCGTGAACTTGAAGGCGCCCTCAACCAATTACTTGCCTACGCCGAAATGCGCGGCGTACCTGCCGATGTCACAACTGCCGAAGGGCTACTGGGGAACATTAAGCACGCCCGCCCCCAGCATGTTACCGCCAAACAAATTATCGACAAAACTGCCAAGCATTTTAGTATTGAACCAAAAGAAATCTGCGGCGCCAAACGCGACAAGCATATTGTTGTTCCCCGCCAAATTGCCATGTACCTACTCCGCAGCGAACTCCACATGTCATTCCCTAAGATATCACAAGAACTTGGCCGCAAAGATCACACCACTGCAATCCATTCCATCGAAAAAATCGAAAAGGCCATTAAGCTTGATTTTATGATTCGCGAACAAGTTGCCGAAATTAGGGAGAAACTATATGCTTAGTACCTGTGTACAATATGTGAACAACCAGTGCATAGTACCCAGTAAAAAATGTGTTCGTTTGTCCACAGCACAGCACCCAAGTATGGGTATTTGGGCTAAGGCATGTGCACAATGGCCTATATCCACACAGGTTACTCGCAATTGGCACACAGGCTTTTCCACTCTAGAAAATGTCAATCTACCCCCGCTACTACGCCAGTTATACCCATTATCCACAGTACCTATTATTACTAAGACGAAATAAATTTATTAAAAAAGGAGTAATACAGTATGGAACTCAGCGTCACCCAAGAAAACCTTTCCCGCGCACTCAGCGCCGTTGCCCGGATTGCCACCAGTAAAGCAGGCCTGCCTGTCCTTTCAAATATATTACTCCGCACCGAAGGTAACCGCCTGCTTGTTGCCGCCACCAACCTTGAAATCGCCGAAACTTATTACATTGGCGCCAAGGTGCTTAAACAAGGCAGCATTACCCTACCAGCACGCTTACTGGCGGAATTTGTGAGCTCTTTGCCAAAAGGGACCGTGAACCTACAGGTTAAAACAACCCATATGACAATCAGTTCTGGTAATTACACGTCGGTCGTAAATGGTATGGATGCCGAAGAGTTCCCCGAGCTCCCAGCGATAGATGAAACCCAAGCCGTGACCTATAGCATTGCCTCGGTTGACCTTAAACAGGCGTTAAACCAGACGGTGATTACGAGTAGTAGTGATTCAACTCGCCCAGTGCTTACCGGCGTATTTTGGCATTCGATTGACGGCGCCCTGTACCTGGCGGCAACCGATGGGTACCGGCTTGCTGAGCGCCAGCTAATGAACACAAAAAGTGAAATTGCCGCCATTGTTCCTACACCAAGCCTGCAAGAAGTGCTGCGCACAATTACCGATTCTATTGATGAAGTCGAGGTGTTGTTTGACGATACACAGGTGCGTTTTCGGATTGGTGAAGCCGAAATTACCAGCCGGCTGATTGATGGCAATTTCCCGGACTATCGCCAGCTGATTCCAAGGGAATCGGAAACAATCGTGGCACTTAAGGCCGATGATTTTGCGCGCACGGTTAAAATCGCCAGCCTATTTGCTCGCGAATCAGGTGGTTCGGTGACGCTCAATGCCGATAAAGACAAGCAAGAACTGAGTATTCATTCGATTGCGTCGGAACTGGGCGAAAACACGTCGACCGCAAGCGCCGAAATATCGGCGAGTGGCCAAATTACACTTAATTCCCGCTACATTGCCGACGCGCTTAACGTGATTGACGGCGACACAATTACCTTTCGGTTTAGCGGTAAGCTAAGCCCTTGCGTGCTCACGACCGCGCAAAAAGGCGCCAACTACACCCACATTATTATGCCACTGAAAAGCTAGGGGTTAAGGGTTAAAAACTTGCACAGGCGTTGTCTCGGGAACGGTAATAATTGACAGGTAATCCTGAATAGCCGCAATACAGCTTGTATTGTCTGATGGGCTGTCTGCAATCATCGTAAGTGAGGTGAAGTTTAGGTAATTCATTGCGCAACCATTGGATGTTTGCTGCGTGTTCGATTCGCCCAGTTTTTGGGCGGATATATTAATTGGCTGGTTATGGAGCGCTGCTCGATATAACGATATTTGACCATTAGTAATAACCGTGAAATATAAATACTGCCCTGAATGGTCGGTATAGATAGTGTCTGCGGTAGCGTATTTTGGCAAGTAAGCGATTGCGTTCGAAACGGTTGTGTCAAACGAGTATTGCCATAGTCGGTTTTGGGCCGCATATACAACCGATGAATTATTCAGCCACGCTGGGCTATTGCTTGCGTTCCCTGCAATGGTTGAGATTTTTTGTAGCGATTGGTTGTAGACGGTGCTACTCCCAGACGCACTAATAATTACCTTTGTGCCGTCTGGTGACCACGATGAGCTAAAGGTGTAATTTGGGTTTTCAATAAGGGGCGCAGTGGTTTTGTTGGTGCTGCCATTTTTGGTATTTAGTAATGTAACGGCGTAATTTGAGCCGACGCTTGAACTGGCGTTATATAAGAGCGCCCGTACCCCTGATGCTGAACTAAGCACATAACCACTTGGTATAAATGAGACACGGGTAAATGTTGGGTCACTAGCGCTATAGCTATAGAGTTTATTGTTTTCGGTAAAGTAATAGGTATTATTACCGGCATAGGCAACAGACAGGCTATTACTGTCTGAGACTACCTCTGGCAGTGGCAGTGCCGCGATAGTGGTGCCATGGAGCGCAAATACCCCGACATTATTTGCGGGATCGGTGCCAATCGCAATACCGCTCGTCTGATCTTTCCATGCCACGCGGCTAAAGCTATAGGGGGCGCCAATCCGTTGCAGGGTATTATGTGAATCAACCCGCTCTAGGTATTGGGTCGCCGAATCAACGAAAGTAAGACTTGTTCCAGTGGCGACATTGACGTTGTCGGTGGCAATGTTTGAGACGGCTTCTGACTGGACTGACTTATTTAATTGAACAGCAACAGACTGAATATGGAATGGCATGGCTGAAAAGCTTTGCGAGGCAGCGGCGGTGACGGTTTGGGTGTTAATGGTGTAGTCTTTTGCGGGGACCATGCCAACATAACTGCCAGTGGCGGTAATTTTTGTACTGTTGTCGGTGCTCGTAAGGGTGATGGTTGCTGATTTGTCGCTTGCCGAAATGATTACAAAGCTATTTTTTGCAGCAACCCATATAAGGGGTATGACAATAAAAATAATCACGGCACCAAAGATGAGGATTTTTTTCGGTGGTTGTGTTGGTTGATTCATTAATTGCCCCCTCCAGGCCCTATGCCATTAAATTCAAAATGCATCCAGTCTTTGTTCTTTGTCCAGTCCCCGCCCCACGTCCAGCCATGGTGGTAAAAGGCATCAACATACGACTGTGGCATTGTGTGGGTGGTGCCATTATACGCGTTGTCGGCGGCATTAATATCAACAGCGGCCCCGTAATCATGGTAGCTGCTAAGGCCAACGTGTCCTATGCCGGTCGCCGCATCGTAGCGGTAGCCACCAATACTGGTGACGGTATACTGAATATTATTGGTTTTTATTTCATTCGCAACTGCGGTCAAACACCCCGCCACCTTTGGGTTGACCATAACACTGTGGCCTAAAAAGTCTACCGATACCATTTTTGGTTTCATCACGCTTGGGGTCGGGTCTCCGTAGATAGCAGTGAGTTGGGCTTGGGTGAGTTCATTTGCATTCGCTGATTTACTGGAGCCTTGCACTGGCGCCGTGACACTACAGGTTGTTGAGGCAACGGCGCTACTTGAACCACTGCACGTATTCCCGGTGCTAAGTGGTGTTACGCTACTGCTCAATGCCCCCTGTACGCCTGTACCGTCGGCAATTGTGCCCTTAAAGGTATCGTAAGCCGTTTGCGCTACCCCACCGCGCACATCAATCACCGTCTGTGCGGTATCGCCCGACGCTTCGTAGCCAAGGGTTGGTGCGATAGCAAAGCGAGGGTCGCTACTAGTAAGCGGTGTATTGCCGTGAACGATGATTGCGGCATCAACTGGGGTAACATTGGGGTACGCGAGTAAGGTTTGTAGAGTTGCTTTATATGGTCCGGTCAGTTCTTGCCATACATAGTCGAGTTGCAGCCCCATATCAGTAATTGGTCGATTGCTAGATTGTGCAAGTTTTTCGAGCGCTGCTTGTCTTGCAGCTGTAGTCCATTGGACTAAGCCAAAACCTACCCCAGCAACAGGAGTGTAACTGCTTGACACTGTTGAGCCACCCTGTATGATGTCTGACCGAAGGGTTGATTCCTGCATCATGTTGCCAACAAAACCTGATGCTTGGGCTAAGGTAAGGCCCTTGCCGGTAAAGAATTGTAAAATTGTCCGTTCACGCGTTTTTAGGTCGGTGGTTAATAGCCCAGCGCTGAGCGTGCTTTGTGTGGTACTACAGGCGGTACTTGTTGGATCGTAAAACATAATATCATTGCTCATCGGGTCAATTACTTCTGCTGCATAGGCAGGCTGTACGAGTGTAATACACACCAGTAGTGGCACCACCACAAGCGTGGTTATAAGGCGTTTCACTGAATAAACTCCTGGTACACGGTTTCTGGCAAGAATACATCACTCGGAACGTCTGCCTGGTTAAACGCGACGCTCGGTCCTAGTACAATCGACATACCATCGGTGCTTTGCGTCGAATCAAGAACCAATGCCCGCAGTGTATCATTATTTTGTTTACTGATAATCGTCACGCTATACCAATTATCGGCTAATTTTTTAACAGCGCCAATTGTAAAGATCGGGTTCCCATCGCTCCCAACGAGTGAAGGGTATTTTTTTGTAAAGAGTGCCGAATAGTCAGCGGCCGTGCGTACTGGGGTTGTGGTGGTGGTCGCGTGCTGCGCATTGTAGGCGTAGCCAATACCAACCACACCTATAACAGTGGCAAGGAGTACGATTGCGATAACAGTGATAATGCGCCGGCTGTGAATCATATCTGTGTCATCCCCTTACAGTCGGCTGGGTTGCCAATTTGTTCACTCGCGGGCGGGCATGTCACAATTAGCGGTGCGTAGTGATTAGCGGGGCTTAAATCAACGTGTATAGCGTACGTGACATGTGGCGTGCCGGTTAAGTCGACCAAAAAACGTACCGTATAGAGCGACCCGTCAGGGCTAAAGGTTTTTGTATAGGTACCTTTTCGTACGGTTACAGTGGTATTATTTAAGCCACTCACACCACTGTTTGCAGTAAGCCATTGCTCGATAGCACTACGGGTTTGAAACGGAATATCAGCACTATAAAAATCAAGGCTTGTATACGTCGCTTGCGTATTTTTGGTAGTTACGGGCGATGTTTTGCTTGTGTGTAACGCGCTCCATATAGTCCACCCGGCGCCAATAAGTAACAGGCTGACCAGTACACCGATAGCGATTTTTGTACGTGTGGCCATGGTTTTATGGTGCCTTAAACTTACTTTCTGTATGCGCATACATTAACAGGCTCGCAGCGCTAGCATCAATATGGCGGGTATCGTATTTGTTCGGGTAGGTGTAGTTGTGTTCTTCGACTTCGATCGACCCGTCGGCGTTGACTCGGTATACGATTGCCACGTGACCATACGTACCGTCGGCCGGGCTCCCTGCCACCCCGCCGGCTGGCCACGACACAATTGCGTGCACAGCGGGGGTATGGTTGACGGTATAGCCCATTTTACCAAGGTTTGGCACCGCATCTTTACCATTACCACCAGGGTTTTGTATACCAAAGTAGGTTGGCAGCACAAATTGATCAATCCAGGCGGCACACGATAGGTATTGCTTGCCCACGTCACCAATCATGGCGCCATTTTGCGGGCTGCCAGTGCTAGCGGTAGTTGCCGAGCCGCCGGTATTCGCAGTCCCTTGGCCATCCATACTCACCTGTATGCGGTGGTCAACGGTGTATAGGGCGTAATCCGCTTCTTGTGGAGTAGTAATTTTACAGTTACTCGCCTGTGTGTCGGAGCCATCAGTGCAGAGTGTGGTCCAGGCGGCAAGGTCTGATTTTGGTAGTGGGTCACCGGTTTGTGGATCGATTTGGCCGCTTAAATCATTTAATACATCGTCTGGGCTCTTGCCAAGGTATTGGGTTGGAATACCATAATACACGTTGCAAAAAGGCCCAACTGCCAGATTGCCTTTTGTGAGGTTCGGGTCGTTACAGCCAAAGAAGTCACCGGCCGATACACTTGAGGCGCCAGCCACTGACATGCGCATTGCGTTACTAAGGGAGCCGGTAAAGACACTCCCAACAGTAGAAAATACATCAGTCAGCGAGCTAACTTTTGAATAATACGGGACGAGCTGCGCAACAATACTGCCAAGGAATGTGTTTTGATCAGTCACATCAAACGGACTGTGGGTTAAGCGGTCCTCTTGGGCATAGGCGAGCTCTTGTTGATGCCCGAGGTCAGCGTAGGCCACGGCTTGGTTGACGGTCATTGGCATGTTACCGCCAGCGTTTGCGGTCAGGGCCATCATATTGGCCGCGCCACTGGCGTAGGCATTCCCAGTGCTTTCTGAATCAAGGTTCTGGGTAAAGTCACCCATAAAGTATTTCATAATTGACTGAACAGGTATGGCCGAAACAGCCAAGTTAATAATTGGGGGCATAATTTTTCCGATTGCCCACCCAAGGGCATAGCCAAGGGCAATGTTCGCACCTTGAATCGCCAGTGTTATGCCAAGGAATTCCGACCCCCCCACGGCGACTGTGTCGAGTGCCGCGCCAGTTACAGGGCTTGTTGCCACCGCACACGCATCCTTTGCGACGCTGCTCTGGGTCACCTTTAATACCGGGCCGAGCGCTTTTACAACATTACCACCTGGCTGGAAATACGACAGGCTATGGCTCGCTACACTTGTCTTTGTGCTTCCGCCTTTTAGGAACCCAAACGCATACTTCATCCCTTGCGAGTCGGTTGCAGCATTACTCACAATGTTCCCCTTACTGTCTTTTAAGACAGCGGTGAGCATACCACCAAGCGCCCCCACTTCAGCGGGGGTGGCGTTCCCAGCTTTTATCGCATCGGCAACAACGAGGTATACCATGGCGAGTTTTATAATTTGCGCCATTTGATATGTCCGAGCGGTGGTAGCGACCAGCCCTGGTATGTCACCCGCAATACATACGCCACCCGCAACGAGCCCAACCACGCCGCTTGTTTTGGTGGACTGAGCAATTTTATCGAATATATCGCTGACTGTGCCATTAAAAAGCTTTTTTATGAAGCTTTCTTCGGCCGCTGCGCCCTCTTGTGTCGCTGCTTTTGCCCCAACATCCTCCCCCGTGACGTCGGCGTTAATTTCCTCCTTTGCGGTCGTGGTGTCAGTGGCGTTCGCGACAACATCGGATTTTCCAAACCCAAATTTCGCCATTATTTGCTTGAACGCAGTGTCGGCCTTGTCGTAAAAGGCAGTTTTGGGATTCCAGCTATCGTGAAATGCTGCCCGAAAGCTTGCATTATTTTTAAATTCTGTGGGGACTTGATCCGCGGGGAAGGTTTTTACTCCACCGTCCGATGCCGTAAATCGGTATTGCGCTGGCACCTCTTTTGGGTACGCGTCTGTTGTGATAGCAATGGGGTTGCCGCTTGCATCAAGGGCTTCGATGCCGTTTGCATTCATGCGCTTTAACATATAATTCGAAGGCGTTGATATGCGGCACGTATATTCGGCGACATTACAAGCGGCTTTGCCAAAAAAGCTGACGAGCTTGTTTTTCATCACCTTTTCCATCCGCGTATTGGCGCTTATCTGTTGGGTATCAAACTTGCCGACTAGGGTTTCTTTGAGGTTAACCAGTAAGACAGCTGGTGAAAACAAGGCTGACCATATAAATACGCCAAGTAGTGAGGCAATAATCCCGCCGACTGGCCCGGCCTTTTTTATAAAGGGGAGTTTTTTGACTGCATTTGTAGCGGCTGCCGCGCCGACCGATGGTGCGGTGACATTGCTTGTGAACGGCGTTGCTTCACCAGCGCGCACCACATTCAAATTTCCACGTTCCGGCGTAGACTCACCCCCACCTGGGAGAGCGTGCAAGCCTTGAGCGGTAGACTCCCTGTTTTTAAGGTCGCTTGAGGTGTCGTTCACCACATTCAAATTTCCACGTTCCGGCGTAGACTCACCCCTACCTGGGAGAGCTCGTAAATTGGGCCGGGTTTCCGGTTCAATATCTGGTTCGTAATTTCGTTGGCGGTTGTCCATGGGTTACTGGCCTTGTTGCTGCGACTGTACCGCTACGGTTGGCGTTGTAGTGATTAACCCTGTTTCAGTTTGGCTGGCAATAACTTGAATATGTACGTGGTTTTGGCCGGCAAAAAAGAGCCCCTGCCCCACAGGAAAGTTCGTTAAGCGCTTGCGCTCTTCTTCGGTGAGCTTAAATACATCGCCTAATACATCCACGGCGCTGGGCGACTGCTTTAAAAGGAGCTGCATGCTTGAGTTTGCAACAATGGCGCGGCCCATGCGGCTGCCCATAAAATCTTCGACATCTTGGGTGATTGTAGTGAGCCCAAGGGCGTATTTACGGGCACGCTTAGCCAGGCTAAACATAAAGTTTGCGCTGTCGTCGTATTTCATGAGTTCCCAGGCTTCATCGACAATCAGCATGCGCTTTTTTTGCTCGCTACGGGTAATGTTCCAGATATGGTTCAGCACAATATACATTGCCACCGGCCGCAGTTCATCTTCGAGGTCGCGGATGTTAAATACCACCATAGTGTTATTAATATCGATATTGCTTTGTTGGCTAAAAATACCGGCAAACGTACCACTAGTGTATTTACGGAGGCGCTGTGCAAGCTGGGGGCCGGTGTTACCCATATGCAAAAGCGTGTCATACAGCTCGTTAATAGTTGGCGGCGTTGAGCTGTGGGTAAGCGGGTCGCTGGTAATACCCGCCCGGGCATAGGTATCGATTAAGGCTTGGTCAAGGTCGGCTTCTTCGGCAGGGGTTAAGGCTGATAGTGGCTGGCCTTGGCCGCCAAGCTGCGTCCCACCTAGCATAAGCCGAAGGAGCCCATGTAGGGTAATGAGGTTGGCGCGCAGGGCGTCATCGGCATCTTCTTTGTCGATCACCTTTGGCAGGTCAAAGGGGTTAATGCGGGTATCGCTGCTCAGGCTCAGGCGAATATAACTGCCACCCACGGCGTCGCATAGCTTTTGGTACTCGTTTTCAGGGTCGATAATCAAAATATCGCTGCCCATCATCATACTCCGCAAAGCTTCTAACTTAACGGCGAACGATTTACCGGCACCAGATTTTGCAAATACCACCATGTTCGCGTTTTCTAGGCTAAACCGATCGAATATCACCAGGCCGTTATTGTGCATATTAATGCCGTATAAAATGCCACCGTCTTGGGTGAGGTCGGCGCTCGTAAACGGAAAACTCGTGCTAATGGCGCCAGTGTTCATGTTGCGCCGAATTTGCAGCTGGTCGCTCATTTGCGGCACAGTGCTATTAAGGCCCTGTTCTTGCTGGCTGCTGGCGGTTTTACTGTAAATTAGCTGTTGGCCGAAAATCGTTTCAATAGCATGCTGCACAAAATTGAGTTCGTCCAGGCTGTCGCCATACACGGTGACGTACAGGCCAAACCGGAAAAAGCGCTCGGCACCCACTTGTAGCTGGTCGCGCAGTTCTTCGGCGTCTTGTAGGGCGGCTTCGCGGCCCGGGTCACGCACGCGGCCTTTTTCGCTATTAATTTGCATGTCGGCCTCTAGTTGGGTGACCTTTTTACGCAGGTTGTTTAATACAACTTGGGTATCGACTGGGTACGCAAGAATGCTAATATCGATCACCTGGTCAATGTTAATCAGGCTACTGAGCCATCCGGTATATAACTCGCGCGGGTAGCCATACACGTACATGGTGCGCCCGTACTTGGTGCCAAGTCGAAAGTAACTACTGTGGATTTCAAGGCTGCTTGGCGCAATCGTATCCCGCAGGGTGTTCATTCCCTTTAAAAATGCCTGTTCGACTTCGGTTTGCTCGCGCTCGCGTTGTTCGGCGGCAATTTGCATTGGGTCGGGCTTTTTAGCCATTTTGTGTCTCCGGTTTTAGCGTGCCTTTTTGTACGTACATATTGGTGGCGTTACTAAAATCACCAAGCGGTTCGCGCACGGCAGTGTCGGGGTTATACACGTTATAATACAGTTCGCCAACCTCTTTGGTGGTAAGCTGCACAGCATGGACCCCAACTTGTGACAGGCCATTCACTACGGCGTCAACGCGGTTGCGGATTTCATCTTTTGCCTTGTCGTAGGTTGCTTTGTCAATTTTTGTGACAGACACCGCCTGTTTTGGGAAAAAGCTGCTCAAAAAGCCCTTGCCCCGCTCGACAACGTTAGTAATGTCACCAGCTGGAAAATACGGCACTACAACAAAAAAACTTTTATCCATAATATTTGCTTCTTGGCTTAAGACGTCAATAAAATTAATGTAATCGTCCATTAGTACGCCAAGTAACATGTTGTCTTGTGCCCGGCGGAGGTCCACTAGCTTGTCGATATACGGACCAATGTCAACACGCTGTGAACGCACCAATATCTGCACCGGAAAATACAGGGCGTTTAAAAAGTTCTGGTAACTGAGTTCAATACCCTCGCGTTCACGGTTACTCATAAGGTCAAAGTTAATCGATTTACAGGCAATCACCGCACGGAATGTGCCATCGCGCATAATCACCATGTTTTCGCGAATTTCACTGAACAACAAGCTATTTTGTGTGCTTGCGGCGCGCGGGGCAGCTGGCGTTGGCGCAGTTTGGTTTTGTTGCGCGGGTTGCGGGGTGGCTGTGGGGGCCTGTTGGGGCGTAGCCATAAATTGCCCATTAAACTGATTGGGCTGGGCAGGTTGCATTCCCGGGTTTTGCGTTTGATTGTTTGGCGGCACTCCCCACACTCCTTATGCCGACTTACCTATCCCCTACCGTAAGGATATGACAACCTCGTCGCTGTCGTCCTTACCCTTGAGCCTGTGCGCTTCACGCGCAATGGTTTCTACGGATAAATCGGAATTATTTACAAGCCTCATTATATCAGGTGATGGCGCAGTTTCGCTAGTGCTTTCAGCGGGGTTTGCAACTGGTGGCGTTGGCTGGACTGGTGCGGGTGTAGCGGCCATGGGTGGCGCCTGCGGGGTAGCTGCTGCGCTTGGCGCGGGAGCGAGCGGTTGAATTATTGTCTGGTGGATTGTTGGGTACGGGTTAAAGTGGAGGTCCGATGGCTGTGTTTGTACCTGTGGTTGCGGTGCGATCGGTTGGGTCATGTATTGCTGGGGCGCACTGGCGGCAGCGGGCGCCTGCACGGGGGCTTGGTAACTATAGTTTGGTGCCGCTGGCTGCGGTGCGGCGGCCACGGCGGTTGTTACCTGTGTACCAGGCACGCTGTAGTCACCTGGGTTCCGCATGCGGTCCATAATTTCTTTGCGGTGTCGTTCGGTCGCGGCCGAGAGTTTCGCGTCAAAATCCTGAGCAACACTACTGCTGGTGTCGAGCAGATCTTCGGTTGCCACGGCGTCGTTATACACATCGCTAATCATACTAGTGTTAGTGTCTTGCGCGCCCGCGGCGTGGCGGATGGCCCAGCCTTCGGTGTCAACAATGCTTGCGAGGTAGCCAAGGCGACTCTCGGCCTCACTGCCACTAAAGCTTTTTACACGCTGCTGTTCAATTGCTTGCGGTGCGATAATTTCAATCAGCGACGTAAGGCCATCGGGCTCCCATAGCCGCCGCCGGGGTTTTAGGTAAAACGAAATTAAGGCCGCAAAGTACACCTCCATGGGTTGATCTTTGCGCAGTGGCAGTGCAAGCACACCAAAGAACAAAATTACGGGCAGCGGAATAATTGCAAGCGGCACAAATAGTTTGCCCAAAAAGAACGCCAAAAGCCCGGCCATCGACACAATAATCAGGTAAATAAACTGGCGCGCCGTAAACGGCCCCAGCAAGTGGTCGTCGGCCTCAACATCTTGTGCTACTTTATAGGTTGCCATGGCTGTAAGTTATTATAAACGATAATGCCAGTTTACATGAGCGTTTTGGTTTATGGTGTCTGTGGCGGTTGTTGCGCTGGTTGTTGTTGTGCGGGTGCCACTGGAAAATTAGCGTTGAGGTATTTCCTATTCTCTTCTGACATTTGTGTCCAGCTCGTCCCGGAACGTAGAGCGTCGACCCTAGCTTGTGTCAGTATGCCGCTAGTATGGGCTGCTTTAATATTGTCCGCGCTTTGTGTTGCAAACTCGGCGTCGCTAAGCTTGTCATAGGTGCTAGTATCTTTCGATATCTCTTCCATTGTTTTGTCTTGGTAGGCCCAGCTTGCAAACACATTGTCTTTCGATTTAACCCCCGCGCTGTTCACGTCGCTCTTCAGCGCATTCATGACATTCTGCTCCTCGTTAGATAGGTCGCTAATCTTGCGACTACCTTGCGCACCAGCAATCGCCTCACGGGCCTTACTAATGCCAGCGCCCCCGGATGTACTGAGTATGCGGAATGCGGCGCGTGCTTTTACGGTATCGCCACTTTTAATAGCTTCACTTAAATCTGCCTGAGCATTAGTTAGTCGGTTGGATGGGTTGGCAGAGTACTTCCTCTCAAACGACTGCACCTGGTTGTCGATTTCTTCCTG
>JAJXWT010000007.1 GCA_021781475.1 bacterium | reverse complement strand
TTTGGCGGGCGTGCTCGACTACTTTTTCAACGTCTTTTTTACCGCTTGTCACGGCGCTCATTTCTATAAATTCAGCATTGACTTCTTTGGCAATAATACGCGCCAACGTGGTTTTACCGGTCCCTGGTGGCCCCCATAAAATCAGGCTTACCGGTTCTTTCTTTTTCACAATCTGCCTTAAGATCCCGCCATTAGCTAACAAATGCGATTGCCCAATTACATCGTCCAAACTCTGCGGCCTCATTCGTTCGGCCAGCGGCTCCCGGTTCATGTCTCTTATTATACGCCGAACCCTGCACTTGCGGGGTATACTGAATAAATGAGCATGATAAACCTGTTGTTACTTTTTGGCGGAAAATCGAGCGAACATGAAGTGTCGTTAAACTCGGCGCGCAATGTTTTTGAGGCAATCGATAAAGGCCAGTACAACGTCACATTGGTGGCAATTACAAAAGGGGGCGAATGGCGCTTAGTTGATACCGTGCGCGAGGCAAACGATACTGATGCCGCGGTTATTTTGGATTTGGCCGACGGGCATTTTTACGCCGGCAGCGATCAACTGACCGTGGATGTGGCGTTTCCGGTGCTTCATGGCAAGTTTGGCGAAGACGGCACCATACAGGGTTTACTGGAACTACTCAATATTCCATATGTCGGCCCGACTGTATTAGGCGCTGCGGTCACGATGAATAAGGATATGACAAAGCGCTTAGCGCGCGATGCGGGCGTGCCTGTTGTACCATGGCGTGTTTGGAACACCGAAACTAAGGCACCTAGTTACAAGGAAATACAAAATGAATTTGGCGGTGTGGTATTTGTCAAACCATCGAGGGCAGGGTCGTCCATGGGTGTGAGCCGGGTGGAAAACGCAGGGCAATGGCAAGCGGCGATTGACCTTGCGGCCCAACACGACACGGAAGTATTGATTGAAAAGGCCGTTACGGGCAATGAATTTCAGGTCGCAGTGCTTGGTAACGCCACGCCACGCGCGACCGATATCTGTGAAATAGTGATTGGGGCGAAATTCCATGATTTTGAAGATAAATATAACCAAGACTCTGCGGCCCAGTTTTTTATACCGGCGCGGCTAAGTCAAGCGACAACAGAACAGATTCGCGAGTGGGCAATTAGGTCGTACAAGGCGACCAATTGCCGCGGCATGGCCCGTGTTGACTTTTTAGCAGATGCGGATGGGCAGATTTACCTAAACGAAATTAATAGTATCCCGGGTTTCACTGGAGTTAGCGTGTACCCAAAGTTATGGAACGCGGCAGGTATCGGGTATTCGCAGCTCATTAGTAACTTGATTAAACTTGCGCTACAATAAGCTTGTAAGCTAAAGGAGGCGTTATGGATTGGTTTTGGGTGATTGTCGTAGTCGTTTTATTAGCGGCGTGTATTAAAGTTGTAAACCAATATGAGCGTGGAGTCGTGCTAACCCTAGGCCGGTTCACTGGGGTCCGCCAACCGGGGCTGCAGCTTTTAATTCCGTTTATTCAAACAATGCGCAGGGTAGATATTCGCAGCACGCCGATTGATGTGCCCAAGCAAGAGGTCATTACAAAGGACAACGTGACGGTGAACATTGACGCCGTGGTGTATTTTAGGGTGATTGACAGTGAAAAAGCCGTACTTGAAACCGTCAATTACACGTACGCGACAAGCCAGTTTGCACAAGCGGCGCTCCGCGATGTGGCTGGGGCCGCCGAAATGGACGAGCTGTTAACAAACCGCGAATCCATGAGCGAAAAAATTAAAGAAATCGTCGATTCCGAAACGTCGGTGTGGGGTATCGATGTCGAAAATGTCAAAATTCAAAACATTGAACTGCCACAAGACATGAAACGTGCCATGGCCAAGCAGGCTGAAGCCGAACGTGAACGCCGCGCTAAAATTATTGCCGCCGAAGGCGAGGCAATGAGTGCTGAAAAGTTAGGTCAGGCAGCCGATATTATTGCCGCGCACCCAGTTGCCTTGCAGCTCCGCAATTTGCAAACTCTCACAGAAATTGCTGTCGAAAAGAACAGCACGATCGTGTTCCCCGCGCAGCTTTTAGACACTGTCCAACAGCTGAAAGGCTTTGTGCAAAGTGAGGTAAAAAAATGAGCGAACCTAAAAAATCAACCGAAGAATTTAGCGTAAATGCCGACCAAGTGGTCGAAAAGGTAAAACAGCTGATCAACGAAGGGAACGTGCGCCGGATCATCATCAAAAATGAGCAAGGCGAATCAGTTATTGAGTTCCCTGTGACGTTTGGTGTCGTTGGCGCAGTATTGCTGCCGGTGTTTGCTGCCCTTGGCGCCGCCGCCGCGTTACTGACAAAATGCACTATTGTGGTTGAGCGCCGCGACTAACGCGTGCATACCCTACAATAATAAAATAGCTCCGCATAGGCGGAGTTATTTTATTGGTGCGGGTGGGGGGAGTCGAACCCCCGTCTCGACCTTGGGAAGGTCACATAATAGCCGTTATACGACACCCGCATAGCTAAAATAGTATAGCGCACGCCAGGGTTATTTTACAAATAGGCCCCAACAAAAAAGTCTGCTACAATCATAAGCAGTATGCAGTGGCAACGTAAATTGACCCGTGGCTTTACTATGGTAGAGATGTTAGTGGTGATTGTCGTTATCGCCATTTTAGCCGTAATTACCGTTGTTGCTTACAACGGGGTGCAATATCGCGCGAACGAATCGGCTGCGGCAGCAGCGGTCGAAAACGCGAACAAGCAACTTGAGCTGTACCGCATTACTAACCGCTTTTACCCAGGCGCGCTGAGTGACGCAAGTATCCAGAACACAAAAAATACCTCGTACCAATACACAGTGGGCGGCACCTACCTTACTTACTGTCTTACTGCAACGACTAATAATGTGAGCATGTTCGGTAGTAGCACAACGCCCGCGCCGGCCCGGGGTGGTTGCCCAGGTCATTCGGTAGATGGTGTCGCGCCAATCACCAATTACGCGCTAAATCCAAGCCTTGAAACGGGCCTGTTAAACAACGGCTGGGCTTACGCTTCGGCAACCGGCTATGTGGGCAGTGTCACCACGACAAAGGCCTACAACGGCACGCACGCGGCGATGGTGTCGGTGTCTACAACTACCGTGTCAGATTCATACCTACTCGCAGCGGTTAGTGTACCAAGCGCAGGTACCTATTACGTAAGTGCCTACGTATACTTAACAAGCAGTGCAAACGGTATGACGGGCGGCACGTGCAGTTCTGGCAACAAGGACGCCGCCTGGTACAATGGCTCGTCGTTCACGTATGTATGCTACAACCGCTCTAACCTTAATGGCTGGCAGCGGGTCAGCACGACACTCACGGCCAGTGGGGCAACTACGTTCCAACTGCGTTTTTACCCGCCCGTTGCAAGTGGCACTACTATGTATGTCGACGCACTTATGGTGAGCAACGGCTCGTCAAACTATGCCGATGGTAACACCAGCGGCTGGGCATGGAGCGGCACGGCAAATGCTTCGACATCCAGTGGCATGGCGCAGTAGCCGCTGCTTATTGATTAATTACATCTGTTTTAGTAAAATCATGTAGTACTATTGTGGCGCTTTAGCTCCAGCTGCGTAGTAGCGGCAATGGTAGTCGTAGAGCAGAGATTGCCTCTGCAAGCGCAGTGAACCACCAGGCTTACGGTGTAAACTAAGCATTATTGTGGCGCTTTAGCTCCAGCTGCGTAGCAGCGGCAATGGTAGTCGTAGAGCAGAGATTGCCTCTGCAAGCGCAGTGAACCACCAGGCTTACGGTGTAAACTAAGCATTATTGTGGCGCTTTAGCTCAGTTGGTAGAGCAGAGGCCTGAAGAGCCTTGTGTCCCCAGTTCAAGTCTGGGAGGCGCCACCACATATAATTATGCCCCTAGCTTTGGGGTATTTTATTTTGACTATTTTTTCAGGTAGATGTTGTACATACCGCATATGGTTATGTATAATATGGGCAACGTATTACGTAATACACAAAAACAGGAGAATCTATGAGATTAGTCAGTAAATTGTCAGTCGCGACCGGGATCATCGCGCTTGCCTTGGTACCCATCGCGCACGCTGTCAGCGTGACGCAACTGTACATTACGCCCGCTAACACCCTTGGGTGGGCAGACGTAAGTGTAAATGGCGGGTCAACAAGCTTTGTTGATGGTGCGCCAACTGGGTTTGGTGTGGCCTCGCTCCAAATGCAAACCGACAATTCCTTTACGGCGCAAGCGGCTTATTTGGAATCCCCTGGTATCACTTTGGCGCAACTTACGCAGGCGAGCTATTGGACAAAGCAGCTTACCACGCTTAACCTTAGCCAAACAGCTAACCTAGTCATGGATGTCGACCTAAATGGTGACTACATGGCAGACACCACGCTTACCTACAACCCTAGCATGCAGCCTGGTGGGGCGCCGGTACAAAATAACGTGTGGCAATACTGGGACGCAACAAACGGCGAATTTGTATCGAGCAAAACCTATGGCTCGCTTACGGCAGGCAGCTCGTATAGTCTTAGCACCATTAAGCAGCAATACCCCGCAGCACAAATATTGATTATTGGTTTGCAGGTAGGGCCAAATACTCCAAGCAGCGTGATTGATGTCGATGGCTTAACACTCGGCACGGCAGTGTACGATTTTGAACGAGTGGTGCCAACGCAAAACGTTGTCGACGTACCAAAAACAATTCAAGATTGTAAAAAGTACGGCTGGGAAAGTTTATTTATGGCCGATGGTAGCGGCTTTAAAAACCAAGGCCAGTGCGTAAGCTACATTGTCAGTAGCAAAGCAAAAGTACAATAACTAGCACATTTTGCCAAAGACAACCCCTTTAATGTGGGTTGTCTTTTTGTTATCATAAGTACATATGGACAAAAAGAGGGGGATCCAGCCAAAACACGAGCGAGCGCGGTGGCTGGGAAAAAAGGCTATTTTTTATGGCCGTGTAGCAACAGCGTTAGGGGTTCCGGCGGCACAGCAGCGGGCTGGTGCACGGCGCCTTGTTAGTATTGTGCGGCGGGCTCGGTCATTTCGGCTAACGCGCAAGCAACTTATTATGGCGGCCTGTGTGCTTGCGGTGTTAGTGGCTAGCATGGTTGGGGCAGTTTTGTACCACAACCACCAAGTGGTGGCTGCTAAGGCGGCGGCTAAGGCGGCATATGAGCACCAGCAAAAAATAGAGGCAGCAGCGCAGCAATGTTATGCGCGTAAAACTGCCGAAAAGCAGCAAATGCTCGGCAAAGTCACTTTTGACCAGCTGTACGACGGCGACTCGTGCATTACCGGCCAGTAGGGCTACAGGGGCAATCTGTGAACTTGTTCACAGGCGGCGTGCGCCTGGCTTGCTACTATTAGCAACGAAAGGAAAATACCATGATAGCATCGATAATTTATGCCATAGGTGGATTTATTGAAACATTAGTAGGCCTCCGTTTTTTGCTGCGCTTGCTTGGCGCGAACGCTGGTAACGCCATTGTAGGGTTTATTTATAACTGGAGCACGCCGTTTGTCGCGCCGTTTTCGGGCATTTTTGGCCAAGACGCCACCGTAGTGCACGGAGTTGGCACCGCCACGGCAAGCGTATTTGACTGGACATCGCTGATTGCCTTTATTGTCATTGGCATTGTAGTTGGTTTTATTGGCACACTGGTTGACCGCCGTTCCGCGTGGTAACGCTTGGTCATTGATTGATTTAGTATTGTAATTTGACCCCGGTTTCGGTATACTTTTTAGGGTGTAAACCTATGCGGGTATAGCTCAGTTGTTAGAGTGAGAACCTTCGGCGAAGGTTCGCAAGGCGCTCTCACAAATGAACTGGTTCATTTGACTGAGGCGCGGGGTCGCGGAACGTGACCTATCCTTGCCAGGCCAAGGAAGCGTACGTTATAATCCGATAGCACCTTACAATTCAAATATGCGGGTATAGCTCAGTTGTTAGAGCGCTTCCTTGCCAAGGAAGAGGCCAGGAGTTAGAGTCTCCTTACCCGCACCAAGAAAAGTAGTCCAGCTTGTCTGGGCTATTTTTCTTGGTATGAGCTGAGTTCTCTAGCTCCTGGCCTCCAAAATTAATAATCGCCAGGAGCAACCATTGATCCCGCTCCGGCGGGTCAAGGGTTAGAGTCTCCTTACCCGCATTGAGTAAAGAACCATCCTCGCGGTGGTTTTTACTTGGTGTATGTCGGAAGTGTTTTACCTTCTGCTATGATATTGTTATGAGCGATACAATCTGGACCGATTTACATAATCTGTATAAAGAGCAGGATTGGATTGATAAGCCTTCTATTTTTGCCGAGCAGGCGATTAGTTATATTCCAAAGCACGGCAGGGTATTAGAGCTTGGTGCCGGGCAGGGGCAGGATAGCCGGTTTTTTGCTAGCAAGGGCTATGAGATTGTGGCGACAGATGTTGAAGACACCGCCTTGGAGCTTGCAAAAAGTAGGGCGGCTGAACAAAAAGTTGCCGTTGAAGTAACCAAGCTTGATATGCGCCATGAGTTTCCGTTTGAAAGCGAAAGCTTTGATGTGGTATACGCTCATTTGTCACTCCACTATTTTGACTACGAAACAACCGTGCGTTTAATTGGGGAAATCCAGCGCGTATTAAAACCAGGCGGTGTTTTTGCGTTTATTGCGAACTCTGTGAACGACCCAGAATACGGCACGGGTAACCAAATCGAGCCCGATTATTTTGAAATTGGTAAAACTGTAAAGCGGTACTTTAGTGAAAGCACGGCGCGTACCTTTACGCAGTATTTTGAAACAAACTTATTGGATGAACTAGGCGAAACCTACAAAGATAGCGCAAAAGGTGTGCACAACCTTGTCCGGTTTGTAGGCAAAAAGCCAATGCACGCCAAGCCGTTTACAATGGCGTTTCCGTTTACGGCAGCAATCATTGAACGCATGAATGGTGGCGTAAAAGAGGTACTGCTGCAAACGCGGTGGAACCGCAACGCTGATCCTTTGTACGCTGGCACGCTTGAATTCCCCGCGGGTATGATGGACAAGCCATTTGAGAATGTGTACGATACGGTCGCGCGGGAAATTAAAGAAGAATGCGGCCTTACACTACAAGCGATTAAGGGTGATAGTCGGACAAAAGAGTTTAGTCCGCATGGGACCGATTTGTCATTTGGTTTTCGGCCGTTTTGCTGCACGCAGCAGTTAAAAGATGGCAAGCCGTGGATTGGTTTTATATTTGTGTGTGAAGTACAAAGTGGTGAGCCGTCGGCACAATTAAGTGGGGCAAAAGATGCCAAATGGGTCCCCGTGGACGAAGTGCGGCAAATGTTCAACCAGTCCCCAGAAAAATTATTTGGCCTTGAGCTCCCTGCGTGGGAATACTATTTTAGCCAAAACTAACACAGTATAGGCGCCTACTTGCTGTTGAATAGGCCAAGGAATTAGAGCATCTTTACCTGCACCACAGTAAACCCCTGACTTTTTGCCCTGGTATATTATCGAGCGTATTGATGTTAATGGGCGGTGTATAATTATGGTATTGCGTAACCGTAAAATGGAGCGATAATGGTAGATTTGCAGGCACTAAACGAGTTTGTTGGTAAAGCAACATTGGCAACGTACGCTGGGGGCGGTAAGCGACTCGAAACCGATAAAAAAGGTTTCTTTGATATGGAATACCAAGAAGGGGACTTTTACTACCGCGACAGTTTTGCAGGTTATTTAGCTTCACACGGACAAGAAACGGTGTGGTATAAAGACACGCCTGTTTGGATGTGTTCATACGCCGGTGGTATGCGTGGTAGCAAAACAGATGATACCGACTTTGCCCATGATACCTTTGAGTTTTTAAAGCTCGCGATGCGGTCGGGTGAAAAAAGCAAATCGTTCCAGCCGCGTGGGCCCGAAAACCTGGTTGATGGTGATTGGGAATATAAAAATGACTACACGGGTGACGTTTCTAGCTTTAAGGGGCGCGAAGAAATAAGGTATAAAGGCGAGTTTGTATTTGAGCACAATTACTTCGGCGGCACCCTAAAGGATGGCTCGAAGTAGGCGTATGGACCGCGAATTACCTGGCATTATTAAAGAAGTTGGGTTCGATTTTAGCTGGGACGAGCGCAAGGTGTGGCGGCTCGACGTGCCAACAGAGCCAATGGCGATAAGCGAACTAACGTGGCATTTTGACGTGCCGTTTATATGGTCACAACCAAACGGATTTTATGATGTAAAACCAAGCGAGGTAATTGAGCACCCCGAACTGTATACGCAGGAATATGACCGGACCATGCGGGCCGACACAAAACACCCGATTGATATTATGTACTGGAAAAATCACTGGCTAATTTTGGACGGTCTGCACCGCCTAATGAAACAAGCGGCCCAGGGCGCAGCTGTTGTGCAGGTACGTAAGATACCCAAAAGTGCAATACCGCACATTACAAAAGAAGCCCGATGAGCCGTTTGCGGTCGCTGTAGTGCGGCGACTATTGCCGAGGCGCCGGTAGATTTGCTGATTTGCACCTGGGGCGGTTAACCCTTCTCGAATGCGCGTGGTATAATTGGTAGACAAGAAGGCCGTGTATGATTATGTACGACGCCCATCTATGGAGACTACCGTGTCACACTTGCGAATCGCAATGATCGCCCCCCCCTGGCTTAAGGTACCGCCCACTGGCTACGGGGGCATAGAAGCTGTACTGGATGGGCTAATTACTGGTTTAAAGCGACAAGACGTGACGGTTGAGTTGTTTAGTATTGGCCCAACAAGAATTAGTGGGGTTACCGTTCACTCGTTGTATAAGGCCGAGCAGTATCAGCACATTTATAAGCCAATGTACGAAGCAATGCCGATTGCGGCAGCCCATTTGCAGTACGCGCTAAACGCGATTAAAAAAGATGGCCATTTTGATATTATTCACGACCACAATGGGTTTATGGGTCCCCAGGTATTGGCTTGGGCGACAAGCGACCCGGTGATGCCACCGGTTATTCACACGCTCCATGGGCCGCCATTTACTAACCGCGATATGCTAAAGGGTGGGTTGCCGGATAACGGACCGTTTTGGCAACAATTTGCCGCTATGGATTCGCGCGTGTACTTGGTGGGTATTTCTAATGCTTTAATGCGGCCCGCCTTACCGGCGCTTCGTCGGCGAATTTTACCAACTGTATATAATGCGGTGGATGTATGCAATTTTCAGTTTTTGGACAAGAAAAAGGGATATTTCTTTACATTGGCACGCTTTTCGAGGGATAAGGGGCAGCATATTGCCGCCAAGCTATGTGTCAAGCTAGGGTATGAATTACAGATGGCTGGTTCGGTAGCAGATATTACATCACCAAAACAATTATCGCTGGAGCTAGCCAACCCGCTGAGCCCGTACCGCCAGGTGCCAGATTTTCGCTACTACAGCGACGAAATATTACCCTATACCATTAAAAGCAAACGGATTAAGCACCTGGGGGATATTAGTGGCGCGCGCAAACAGCGGCTGATGTCTAACGCGAAGGCGCTATTGTTCCCGATTGCCTGGGACGAGCCATTTGGCATGGCGGTCATCGAAGCAATGGCGTGTGGCACGCCGGTTGTCGCAATGAACCGCGGGGCGATGCCCGAGATTATTCAGCACGGAGTGAATGGTTTTTTGGCAAATAGCGAACAAGAATTTGCGGAGTATATGCAGCGGGTCGACGAAATTGACCCCTACGAATGCCGTCGGTCGGTTGAAACGCACTTTTCGGCAGATGTCATGGCAAAGCAGTATGTTGAGCGCTACCACGAGGCGATTCGTCGCTCGGCTACACATAAAGTGACAAACCTTACATAAAATTTCAGCAAAGTTTGCTTAACTAGTATATGCGAACATAAAGTAAGTTTAGGAGGCACAATGATAGAAGCACAAGCACGTGGAGTTTTTAGCGCCGATGGTCCATTTGAAAAAACGACAATTACCCGGCGCGATGTAGGGCCAAAAGACGTATTGATTGAAATTAAATATGCTGGCATTTGCCATAGCGATATCCACACGGCGTGGCAAGAATGGGGCAATATCGAGTTCCCCTTAACGCCGGGTCACGAAATTGCCGGCGTAGTGGCCCAGGTTGGCCCTGCGGTTACAAAGTATAAGGTTGGTGACAGGGTTGGCGTTGGTTGCATGGTGGATTCGTGCGGCGAATGCGAATACTGCCAGCAGGGCCTAGAACAATTTTGCGTGAATGGCATGGTTGGCACCTATAACAGTGTAAACAAGTATACCGATGGCGAACGCACACAGGGCGGCTACAGCAGCCACATTGTTGTAAAAGAAGATTTTGTGCTGCGCATTCCGGACGGCCTAGAGCTTGATCACGCCGCGCCATTATTATGCGCTGGCATTACCACTTACTCCCCGCTACACCATTGGGGCGCTGGCCCTGGCAAAAAGGTGGCCGTGATTGGCCTAGGCGGCCTTGGCCACATGGCGGTAAAAATTGCCCATGCCATGGGCGCCGAGGTAACCGTGTTGTCGCACAGCGACAAAAAACGCGACGACAGCATAAGGCTTGGCGCCGATAACTACGTGAATACGAGCGAAGAGGGCGCGCTGAAAAAGCTGGCCAACACCTATGATTTGATAATTAACACGGTGAGCAGCGCTGATATTGACCTGACCGGCTACCTGCAGACGCTTAAGGTGGACGGCACATTGGTAAACGTGGGCGCCCCCGCAGAACACATACCAGTGCAAGCAGGTGCCCTAATTGGCGGTCGGCGTTCGTTCGCTGGCTCGCTCATTGGCGGTATTAACGAAACCCAAGAAATGCTAGATTTTTGTGGCGAGCATAACTTAGGGGCGGAAATCGAGGTGATTTCGGCAGATGACATTGATAAAGCATACGACCGTGTAATGAATTCAGACGTTCGCTACCGCTTTGTGATTGATAACGCAACACTGTAGGGCGGCTGGGTACGCTAACCCGCGCCGGTACCCCGGTGCGGGTTTTGTGTATTTTTTGTTAAAATTCTCATACCCTGCGGTACGTGGAGTCGCTATGATTAAGCCATAACATAGGAGAGTATTATGCAACAGGGCATGAGTGCGCAACGTGTGTCGGTGCCGCGGGCGGTAATTGGTGCTTTATTTATTTCGGCGGGCGTATTAGCGCTAATGGATGCCATTGGTTTATTCCATCTTGGCGTCTTTATTGCGGGCACGTGGCCGTTACTATTTGTTTTGGCAGGGGTACTATCGCTGATATCGAGCGCAAAAAATTGGCTGTGGGGCCTCGTTTTAATAGGCATCGGTGCCGTGTCATTTTTAAATATTAATAACGTAGTGTCGTTTACGGTATGGGAGCTATTTTGGCCTGTCGTGATTGCCCTGATTGGCGTGCAGATACTCACGCGCCCAGCGCGTGGTGAGCTAAAAAAGGCCGTAGGCAGCGTTAATACGAGCGACCAATTTGCGTTAATGAGCGGTTCGGGGCAACGGATTGTGACCGATAAATACACGGGTGGCAAAGCGACAGCCATTATGGGCGGCGTGGAGCTAGATTTGCGCGAATCAAAAATTGTTAGCAATGCAACAATTGAAGTTTTTGCGCTTATGGGTGGTGTAAACATAAAAGTACCGGCTGGCGTAGCCGTAAAGTCCGAGGTACTCGTGCTATTAGGCGGTGTTGACGTTAAAGCCGACGCGAGCGCAGCAAAAGATACGCCGCTGCTTATTATTACCGGCACCGTAGCGCTCGGTGGGGTAGAGGTAAAATACTAACTCACGTTGATAGCCTAAAATAGTAAAATATATGACAGCACCGCAATTGTAGCTATTGTTTAATTAGGGTTAGTGGCCAGTATTGGCTAGGATGTCGGTGGGCAAATTACAGTAAGCAGGATAAAGGAGGCAAGCTATGAATGATATTCCAAACGTAACACTAAACAATGGCGTACAAATGCCGCAGTTAGGGCTTGGCGTGTTTTTGATGCCAAGTGACATAACGGCCGACAATGTGGCGGCGGCTATACAAAACGGCTATCGGCTGATTGATACCGCGGCTATGTACGGTAACGAGGCAGCGGTAGGCGAAGGGATCCGCAAAAGTGGCGTGCCCCGCGAGCAGTTATTTATCACGACTAAGCTATGGAACAGTGACCACGGGTTTGATAACGTGGCCAAGGCATTCGAAACAAGCATGCAAAAGCTTAGCCTTGAGTACTTGGATTTATACCTTATGCACTGGCCGCACCCCGCCCGTGGGCAAATGGTGGAAACCTGGAAAGCCATGGAGCAGCTATATAAAGGCGGGCGCATTAAGTCGATAGGCGTATGCAACTTTCAGCCGCACCATCTCGACGAGCTGCTGCAAAAAAGCGAAACCGTGCCGGCCGTTTTGCAAATTGAGCTACACCCCACGTTTACGCAAGAGGCTGTGCGGGCATATGCCAAGCGTTACGGCATTCAAGTTGAATCATGGGCGCCACTTGGTGGCCAAAAAAGTATCGCCGATTTGTTGGGCAATCTTACGCTGGTTGACATTGCCAAAAAATATAGCAAAACCTCTGCACAGGTGGTGTTGCGCTGGCATATCCAACAAGGCTTGGTGGTGATACCAAAGTCGGACCACGTAAGCCGGATTATTGAAAACCGCGACATATTCGATTTTGAACTGACAAGCGATGAACTTGCAGCAATCTCGGACTTAAATACCGGGGTTCGCCTTGGCCCCGACCCCGATGCCTTTGACCGCGAGTAGATGTGCCCCAATATATAAATACCCCACCGTTGGCGGGGTATTTATTGCGCGTAGGAACCCTACTGCAGTGTGGTATCGAGTGGTGAACCGCTTGCCCGAAGGTAAGTTACTTGCCAGCTTCCTTGTTTATGTAGCTTATGGTATCACACTTAGGTTGCCGCCTGTATACTGGTACTATGGATTTACCAGATAATCTGTTTGATGCGTTAATTACGCGCGCCATGGATGAGTTGCCACAGCAGTACATTACGGGCCTTGATAACGTTGCAATTACATTCGCCGAAGCGCCAACACCCGAACAGCTAAAAAAGCAGGGTGTGCGCCAAAACGAGCTGTTACTTGGCCTGTACGAAGGCATCCCCCTTACTGCTCGTGGCGCCGGCTACACCTTTGTTCTACCCGACAAAATTACCCTGTTCAAGCAGCCGCTGCTTACGGTATCGCATAGCGAGGCTGAACTGTTTGAGCGCGTTAAGCGCACCTTGTGGCACGAAATTGCCCACCATTACGGCCTGGGGCACGATAGGATCCACGAGCTCGAGCGCGGCCACTAGGCGCCTGTCGCGGTATAAAAGATGCCACGCGTATTCATTATGTGGGGCATAACCGTTACAATGGAAGCATATGATGAAAAAACTTATCCAAAAGCAGCTTGAGCGCTACGTGCGGCGCTATTTTGAACAGCACCCCGAGGTAAAACTGATTGCTGTAACTGGCAGCGTTGGTAAAACCAGCACCAAACGCGCGATTGGTACCGTGCTGAGTGGGCAGCTCCGTGTGCGTATGGACATGAACAATCACAACACCGAAATGAGTGCACCGCTTGGTATCTTGGGTATCGAATACCCCCTAAACCCACGCAGTGTAGTGGCATGGCTGGCGGTGTTTAAAGCGGCACGTGTACGCGTGCAGCAGCCAACCGATGTGGACGTAATCGTACAAGAACTCGGCACTGACCACCCGGGTGATATCGCCGCGTTTGGGGGCTATTTGCAGCCAGATTATGCAGTGGTGACCGCAGTGACGCCAGAGCATATGGAATTCTTTAAAACCATGGATGCTGTTGCCAAAGAAGAACTTGGCGTGAGCGATTTTTCAAAGTTTACGTTTATTAATCGCGATGATGTCGACAGCGCCTACGCGAGCTTACAAAAAACCCCTAATTTTACCACCTACGGCGTGAATGATACGGCGGAGTATCGGCTCGAAATTGGCCAGTACGACGTGGCAAATGGCTATACGTGCACGGCGTACGGCCCAACCGTCGCTCAGGGTTTTGCGCTGCAGGTACGTGTCCTTGGCGAACATAGCCTGCGCCCCGTTATGGCTGCCATAAGCGTTGGTTTGGCGCTGGGTATGGCAACCGACAGCATTGCTGCCGGCGCCCAAAAAATCAGGCCCGTGCCAGGCAGGATGAATTTACTAAAAGGCCTGAACAATACATGGGTTATCGACGATAGCTATAACTCAAGCCCGGCAGCGGCCATTGGCGCGCTCCGTACTTTGTACAGTGTGTTTAGCCAGGCGCCACAGCGGATTGCCTTGCTGGGTGATATGCGTGAACTTGGCGAAACAAGCGAGCACGAGCACCAGGCCTTAGGGGATTTTTGCCGTGGCGATTCGCTTGCCTGGGTGGTTACTGTCGGCCCCGAAACAGAGCGTTACCTTGCGCCTGCCGCCCGTAGGCAGGGTTGCCAGGTCAAGTCGTTTAAAAACCCCATACAGGCCGCCGAATTTATCCGCACGGTCAGCGAGCCCGGTGGCGTGATATTAGCCAAGGGCTCACAGAATACAATTTACCTCGAAGAGGCTGTTAAAGACCTATGCCTTATAACCGAAGCCGCGCAACTTGTGCGCCAAAGCCCTGAATGGATGGAAAAAAAGCGCCGCTTTTTTGAGAGTTTACAATAGCCATAAGCGGTGTGATATGATAATGGTAACAGCTTACATATAGGGGAAGATTATGCCAGACCAAAATGACAATCAGGCACCAGCGAATACGCCGGATACTGATAACGTATACCAACCTTTTACACCAGACCAAACGGAAAGCACCGTACCAGACGAGCCGCAGCCCGAGCAAATTACCGTGCCGCCCACAGAGGTCCCGGTGGTGCCGCAAGATCAAGAACAGCCAACGAACCCATTTGGTGAACCAGCGCCAAGCGAGCTGACCCCCGATCCCGAACCGCCAATCGCGCCTGTACAGCCCGAGCCAACGTATACTGCCCCCATGGCCCAACAGCAAGCCCCAGAACCAGTAGCCGCCCCGGTTGTCGCGCCAGAACAGGTACAACCAACGACCAATTTTAGTGAGCAGCCGCCTGTCGTGCCAGTTGTGCCGGTATCGCCGTTCGGTCAGCCAGCCACAGTAGTGCCAGCACCTGCCGCCCCAAGCCCTGCGCCTACGCCAAAGGCAAAGAAAAAGTGGCTTGCCCCAGTGATTGCACTTGTCGTCGCGTTGCTGCTTGCGGGCGGCGCAAGCGCGTACTACTTTGTTATTTATCAAAAACCGCAGAACGTCGTGCGCGATGCGCTTGGCCAGTTATTATCGGCAAAAGCGGTACAGACAAATTCGGTTCTAACCCTTAACCAAAAACTCGATAGCGCCATAACCCTAAAAGACATAAAGCTAACCACAGAAACCGCGAACAAAAATGCAGGCTTACTCGATGCGACAGTCGACATGGATTACAGCGGCAAAGCCTTTAGTGTCGGCGGTAAGGTTATGCTGTCGCTACAAGACAGTGTGCTGTACTTTCAGCTAAACAATCTAAAACAGGCACTTTCAACGGTTGCTGAGGCGCAGGGTGTTTCGAACAGTGCGCTAGATTCGTTTTTGAGCGGCCTTGGCACCTTGCAAGATCAGTGGGTCAAGGTAACGCTTGCCGATGTTAAAAGCAGCGACCAAACTACTGGCACTATGATGCAGTGTGAGGTAGATGCACTTAAGAAACACATGAATGATAATTCAAGTGCTATTGCAGACGCATACCAAAAGAACCCATTCATTACGGTTAAGCAAGATCTTGGCCTCAAAAATGGTAACCAGGGCTATGTGCTCGGGTGGAACGAAGCCAATGCAAAAGCATTCGGTACGGCTGTCAGGGGCACGCCGGCCTACAAAGACCTAAACGCGTGCGATAGCTCATTAAGTAACAGCTCGACCACGCCGTCGACAGGCACCGGCACAACCAATGCCACCTACACCGTATGGATTAGTCAGTGGACACACCAGTTACAGCAATTGGATCTGAACATGGATACAACGGCTGGCTCCACGACAACAAACATTACCGGCACCATGAACTTTGCCTATGATTCAAAAACAACCGTTGCAACACCGGGCAATTCTATACCGTTAAGCGAGTTTTATAACCGCTACAACAACGTGGCATCGGGCTTAGGCATGCCAGATTCGACAAGCCTTCAAAATCAGTATTCAACAGGCGCAAGTTTTAACATTACAAATTCTTTGTAACTGCCAGTATAAAGGGGTTGTGTTGTCGGCCGCGACGCCGTGCCATGATATAATATCAGGTAATGAAACGATACAACCCAAGCGAAATTGAGCCAAAATGGCAGCGAAAATGGGCGAGCGATGCTCGCTATGCTGCAACGGATTTTGACAGTAAGCCAAAGTTCTATGTGAGCGGCATGTTCCCGTACCCAAGCGGGGTTGGCATGCACACGGGGCATTTTTTAGAGCACAGCATCGTGGACGCCGTTGCTCGATTTCGGCGGTCGCTTGGCTATAACGTGTTATACCCAATGGGGTGGGACAGCTTTGGCTTGCCGGCCGAAAACTACGCGATAAAAACTGGTAAAATACCACAGGAAACAACGGCAACAAATATCGCGAACTTTAAAAATCAGTTGACACGTGTGGGCGCAAGTATTGATTGGAGCCGCGAAATTAATACGGCCGATCCACAATATTACCGTTGGACACAGTGGATTTTTACGCAGCTGTTCGAACGCAACCTGGCCTACCAAAAAGAGGCCATGCAGTGGTGGTGCCCTAAAGATAAAACCGTGCTTGCAAACGAGCAAGTGATTGACGGCCGTTGCTGGCGCTGTGAAAGCGTTGTCGAAAAAAAGGCCATGAAACAATGGTTCTTTAAGATTACCGATTACGCCGATGCGCTGCTGAACGAGTTGCCCGACCTAAACTGGCCAAATAAAATTAAAGTTGCTCAACAAAACTGGATTGGCCGCAGCGAAGGCGCCGAGATTCAGTTTACGCTTGATGGCCGTAATGATCAGATTACCGTGTTTACCACCCGCCCCGACACCATTTTTGGCGCGACATTTTTGGTGTTAGCGCCGGAACATCCGTTGGCAAAAAGCCTGGTAACCGAGGATACGATGCAAACCGTGTTGGCCTATATTGACCAAGCAGTCAAAAAAGATGAAATTGAGCGCCAAAGCGAAGGCAAAGAAAAAACCGGTGTGTTCACCGGCAGCTACGCTATTAACCCGGCAACCGGCCAAAAAATCCCCATTTGGATCGCCGATTACGTGCTTGGTGGTTATGGCACTGGCGCCATTATGGCCGTGCCAGCGCACGACGAGCGGGACTTTGCATTCGCGACTAAGTTTAAGTTGCCTATTGAGCGGGTTGTCGTGCAAGATTTTGGTACTGTATTGCCGGACCCTGTTGACGTGACAGGCCCAGTTGTTATTGGGTATGACCCAAACACCAAGCAGTTTATGAGCCTACTCAACAAAAACGCGAATAATATGCGTTGGCTGGTTGCTGGTGGCCTTGAGGCCGGCGAGACGTATGAACAAGCTGCGCTGCGCGAACTGCGCGAAGAAGCTGGCTATGTTGAAGTCCAAGAGCTTATACAACTTGGTGAGCCTACAAATTCTTATTACTACAACCCGAACAAAAAAAGCAATCGGCGATCGTACAGCTTTATGTACTTGGCGATACTTGATAATGCAAGCCAGGTTGCGCAAGAACAAGAGGCTGGCGAAAATTATGAAGTCGTATGGGGCGGCCTACAAGATATTGAGGCAGACTTTATCAAAGAGCGAGATACGAGCCCCGAAGACGGTATTTCACACTGGATTGATGGCGTTGCCCGTGCGCGCGAAGCAGTAAAAGCATATGAGGCTGGCGAAGTTTACAAGCCGGGAATTTATCATGGCGAAGGCATATTGATCAATTCTGGCGCATTTGATGGTATGGAAAGCAGCGAAGCCCGCGAAGAAATCGTAGCATGGCTTGAACAACAAGGCCTGGGTAAGGCTAAAGTTACTTACAAAATGCGCGATTGGCTAATTAGCCGCCAGCGCTACTGGGGCGCGCCAATCCCGATTATCCATTGCCCCGAATGCGGCGCTGTGCCAGTGCCAAAAGAGGATTTGCCAGTGCTTTTGCCCGATATTCAAGATTTTGCCCCCCGTGGCGATGGTACGTCGGCCCTTGGCGCCCAGGCGGATTGGGTGAACACAAGCTGTCCGTCTTGCGGTGGGCCCGCTACGCGCGAAACCGACACCATGGACGGCTACGCCTGTAGTAGCTGGTATCTGCTCCGTTACGCCGACCCGCATAACAATAATCAGGCGTGGGACCCGGCAAAAGCCAATTACTGGGCGCCGCTTAATATGTATGTTGGTGGTGATCACGCGGTAGCGCACTTACTGTATGTTCGTTTTTGGACGCATGTGTTCAAAGATATGGGCCTGACTGATTTTAAGGAGCCGGTGGGCCAGCTTGTCTACCACGGGCTCGTTCAAGCCGAAGATGGCCGAAAAATGAGTAAAAGCCTAGGCAACGTGGTTGACCCGCTAGAGGTAATTGACCAAGGTTATGGAGCCGATGCGCTCCGCACGTTTGAGCTATTTTTAGGGCCAATCAACGAAAACAGCAGTTGGAGCAGCCGCGGCATTACTGGTGTGTACCGCTTTATTAACCGCGTATGGACATTAGCCCAAGAATACATGGAAAGCGACACGCAGGGCACGGGCGACACGGCGCAGCTCGAAAGCTTGACGCACGCCGTGATCAAAAAAGTCACCGACGACATGCACCGCCTAAGCTTTAATACGGCTATTGCCGCATTAATGGAATATACCAACGAGCTGTATAAGCTAAAAACCGCTGGTTTTACACCCGAATGGCAGTTTGCGATCGAAAGTTTAGTCCAGTTACTCCAGCCCCTTGCGCCGCACATGACCGCAGAGCTATGGGAGCAATTGGGGCACAATGATCAGTTAGATTTTGTTGCCTGGCCTGTGTGGGACGACAGTAAGATTGTTGCCAACACCATGACAATTGTCGTGCAAGTAAATGGTAAAGTCCGCGCTAAGTTAGAAATTGGTGTTGAGGCGACCGAAGACGAAATCAAAAAACTCGCCCTTGCAGACGAAAATGTAAAGCGCCACCTAGCCGGTGCGCCCAAAAAAGTGATTTACATCAAAGGTAAATTACTGAGCTTTGTCGTATGAATGTCACAAAGTGAGCGCACGGCATTAGTTGTGCGCTGACTTTGTGTGCTTGGACTGCCTATTGGTGTTGGAGTGGAAGCGGCTCGCCTTGCTTAATCGGCTCGGCTCGCTGTTCGTTTACGAAACCGAAAGGGATTTGCCCATTGTCGATTAGCCAGCCGTGTGGCCCAACAAACTTACCAAGGGCCTTAAGGTAGTAGCCGGGCGCTGGGTTGCCGTAGCCATCTTTAATGGCTGACGGGTCTTTTTCCAAAAGGTCTTGCACGTAGGTATTATTTAGTTCGTACCATTGGCCGTAGTCGCCGTTTTCTACGCCGACGGTACCGTTTTTTGTTGGTATGCATACAATGTCGTGCATGCTGTCGTTGGTATGTCCTGCGTTACTTGGTGTGCCGTCTAGGTCAAGTGTGGCAACAGGGGCTTCGGCACCTTCATCACCAAAAATGGATGGATGCGTCCGTTCGTTGGCGCCATCTTGTAGGCATAAGGAGGCGGCAGGGGCGCGGTCTTGGGCGTGGGCCGGGGCGACTGAGCATCCCGAAAGGGCGGCCGCCCCAAACGCTAACGTAGCTGGAACGGTAACTAGTTTATTATGATCCCGTAAAAAATTACTCATTATCTTTTCATTATACCACAAAACAATTAAGAAGTCAACTATAGCTCAGATTTTAGCTAAAATAGCATAACCACACTTGAGAAAACGGCGAGTTTTTTGTATAATAAGACCCAAGTTTATTATCACCGAGTAAAGGAGAACATTACAAATGGCAGAGCCAAAAAAGCAAACGAGCCCGCGCAAAACCGGTACCCGTCGCAGCCACCTAAAACTAGAGCTGGCGCGAAGGGTGAACGCAAAATCACCTGTAAAAGTGCGCACCACTAAGAACGAGACTGGTAAAAAGAAAGCCGCCTAGGGCTTACTTTTCGTGTTTATTTAATTATTTAACAAAAGGACCCAACAGGAACAGTTATGGCATCAAACCGTCACCTTGGCCGCATCGTCGCTCTGCAAACCTTATACGAGGTTGAATTCCGTACGCAATCTGCTGACGCGACCGTAAGCGCCGATGATATCATGGCGCGCAATATGGAGCGCTACGAAGGGGCGATTGATGATACAGAATTTGTTTCTGAGCTTGTGCATGGAGTTTTGGGTAAGCTTGACGAACTTGACGGCAAGCTGCAGCCCATGGCGCCGGAATGGCCGCTCCAACAGATTGCCCGTATTGACCGATCGATTTTGCGGCTTGGCCTGTTCGAACTGCTGTATAGGGCAGGCACAGTGCCGCCGAAAGTCGCTATTAATGAGGCGGTTGAACTGGCAAAGGCATTTGGGTCCGATAACTCAAGCAAGTTTATAAACGGCGTGCTCGGCACGGCGTTCCGTACACTTGTAGAGGGGGAATCACCCGTTAATGCAACCACCGAATCTTGACAAATTTAAAAAATATTTTAACCGCAACAAGCAAAGTATTCAAGAAATTGTTCGCGAGCCCACGGCGGGGGGCATTGTGTTCCGGCGTACAAAGGCTGGCGATGTTGAAATTTTGTTGATTCAGGACCACAAGGACCGCTGGACTATACCTAAGGGCCACGTTGAGGAAGGCGAGACCGCGCAAGAAACCGCGCGCCGCGAAATTGGCGAAGAAGCCGGCTTACACGCAGTTGATATGCTGGGTTGGCTCGGTAAAATCCATTTTCGCTACCGCCGGATTGATAAGCTGGTACTTATTACCCAACAGGTATACCTAATGCGCGTAAAAACCGATGGCAACGAAATCCAAAAAGAGGAGTGGATGAACGGCATTAAGTGGTTTCCGTTTAACGAAGCGCTCGATTTGATTGAATACGAAGACATTGGTAAATTAATGCTATTGGCTATGAAACGGATACGCCAAGAAAACTTATAACTATGAGGCTCCATATGATGCACCGTGCCAGTAGCGCACTGCACATCATCTGAAGTCTCCTGGGCAATGAAAATTGTAAAGGAGAATATATGGACGAAACTACAACTACAAAGCCAGCCAGTACGTTTGGTGGCATGCCGGTAGCGCCCTACCAGCAATGGGCACGCGAAACACTCGGGTATGAATTTGCGCATATCGAATGGCTTATTACCGCCCTGACACACCGCAGCTATGTGAACGAGCACAAAAAAAGCACCACTGAGCACAACGAGCGCTTGGAATTTTTAGGTGATGCCGTGCTTGAACTAATCGTGACAGATTACCTATACAAAAACTTTCAGGAGCAAGAAGGTGTGCTGACGAGTTGGCGCGCGGCCCTGGTGCGCACCGAAAGTATTGCCGAAGCTGGTGAACGGCTTGGGTACGAGCCACTTATTCGTATGAGCAAGGGCGAAAAAGCAGGGGGCGATCGTGCCCGGCAGCAAATCCGTGCCAACGCGTTCGAAGCGGTGCTTGGCAGCATTTACCTTGAAAAGGGTTACGACGCGGCAAGCGAGTACGTGCATACCTACATATTAAGTAAGCTCGACACCATTTTGGCCGAAGGCACGTGGCGCGACCCCAAGAGCCACCTGCAAGAGGTGAGCCAACGCGTTGATGGCGCGACGCCAGTGTATAAGGTAATGGACGAGGTCGGTCCCGACCACGACAAAGTGTTTACCCTTGGTGCCTATGTAAACGGCACGCTAAGGGGCAAGGGGGTTGGCCCCAGCAAGCAGGCCGCCCAACAGCAAGCTGCCCGTGCGGCCCTAAAAGCCTATGAACAGATTGACAAGCGGCCAAAAACAGAGTAAAATGGGCCAGAAGTAATAGTAGTACTTATAAGTGAAGTAAAGGAATCAATTTTTTATGCTCGCAATCCGTTTGCAACGCCTAGGCCGCAAAGCCTACCCAACCTATCGTTTAGCCGTGCAAGAAGCGAACCGTCACCCTTCGAGCGGCCGCGTGGTCGCCTATGTCGGCAGCTACAACCCGCACACCAAAGAGGCAACCGTTCAAGTTGAGGCTGCTCAAAAGTACCTGGACAACGGTGCACAGCCAACGCCACGTGTTGTCAAACTTTTGAAAGATGCGGGCGTGAAAATGCCAAAATGGGTAAAAGAATTTGACCCAACAAAAGCCGGTGTCGTAAAAAAAGCCGATAAATTGCGCAAAAACCAGCCAAAAGAAGAGCCCGTAGAGGCAGCGGCAGCTGAGTAGCCCGCAAAATCTATCATTTGCATATAAAAAACCGCCTACTGGGCGGTTTTTTATATCACAACGCCATAGTATAATAACGGTAATGTTTGCAATTAAATGTAGCCGGAGGAACAATGGCTGGTAATTACCCAAATGTACCGGGCCTGCGAATGGCGTATGACCGCGACGGAAGCACGGTTGTCTATATTAATACTACGAGTGGCATTACGACACTGACAAGTGCTCAAGTTATTACGCTTAATAACGAAAATGCAGACGCGTACACCGCGAATGCCGGGAGCATGGCGATCATTTTCCCGGAGCTACGCGACTTGGCTGGCTACTTTATGCAAAATAACGACAACTCAAACCGCGGGGCTGACGGCGGGTGGACCTCAATCCAGGTGTCTGCCGACACAACAAACGGTGTTGATGGCACGTGGACAACAATCGCGAGTTCTGTGCTTACTGGGCAGAATAATCCGTACTCGCCGAACTATCGTACCAATATTACCGCAACGACCCAAACTGGCATAAAGGCTATTAAGGGCAATATGTACAATGGTGGTACTGTTACGACAATACACCTGTATGGTTCGCCAAGTGCCGGGCAAAACCCTAACAGGCTCGCGTTGTGGGACCCAACGCTCGACCAAGCCCTTACCGGCGCGTATTTTGACTGGGGCGATGTGCCACAGGGATCGAGCGCAACCATTACGTTTAGGGTCAAGAACCTATCAACAACGCTTACGGCCAATAGCGTGCAGCTGTCGCTTAACGCGCTTTCAGACACATCGCCAACATTAGTGAGCCAGCATTCGCTTTCATCTGACGGGGTGACGTTTGCCTCAACTGCAAGTGCCGGCACGCTGGCGCCAGGCACGATTTCGGGGGTTATGACGCTTAAACGTACGTTAAGCAGTACGGCCACACTATCGCTGTGGGTCCTCCGCGTGCTCGCAGTAGCGGGGAGTTGGACGTGAGCCCTGACGCAACGGGCTATATCTACCTTAACGTTGGGCCGGCTGTTGCGCCGACACCTAGTGCAACAGGCTATATCTATTTAAACGTTGGCGCTGGCGCCACGTCGTCGCCTAGTGCAATAGGCTATGTGTACCTTGATGTTTTACCGGCGCCAGTCTTTATTGGCTGGGGTGTGCCCATATAGCGCGCGTGCTACAATAATGGTAATGGTTAAGCGGCGCGGTTTTACACTCATTGAACTTATACTAGTCATACTGATTATTGGCATATTAGCGAGCATTATGATTGTGGCCTATAACGGTGTGCAGGCACGTGCGCGGGATGCTATCCGCAAAAATGATATTGCGTCGCTTGCCAAACAGATTGAAATTTATGCAACGCAAAACCAGACCTGGAACGCGGCGTGTGGTGATACTACCAACACAATGAGCGGCTACACTAACGTTACGTATGGTTCCAACCCAACCATTACCAGCTGCCTCAAAACATTTGATAGCTCGAATAAGCAGCTGAACGACCCGAGTGGCTGCGTGAGCCTAACCGATACTGCGTCAACTTGCAACCAAAGTATTCGCGGCGCCTATGCGGCCTACAATACAATTGCCACAAACTCACACTATTATCTTGTGGCAAAGCTCGAAACACTGGGCAGCGACCAGTCAATGATTACGAATAGCGACATGGACTCAACAACAAAATCGGCGGTGCTTGGCGCTGGGTTTAACTATTTGCTGAAGGTCCGCTAGTGTATAATATAAGCACGATATAAAACAGTAAGACAGAGACAATGGAGGGCATCAAATGTCGAGTATTGACCAGCAATTCGTAGAATATATCGTAAAATCACTTGTAGAAAACCCCGCTGACGTAAGCGTTGAGCGGATTATTGACGAAAAGGGCGTACTGCTAACGCTGACAGTTAACCCCGAAGACCTTGGTAGGGTAATTGGCCGCAGGGGCACCACCGCACAAAGCCTACGGACGCTTTTGCGAGCCCTTGGTACAAAAAATAGCGCCCGGTACAACCTTAAAATCGTTAACAACGATAACCCCGATGAACCAGTGGCGACAATCAGTTCGGACGAAGAACCAGCAGCCGTAGTGAGCGTTGTGGACAACTCTACAGATGAGCCTGTGGATAACGAATCTGACTTTGCAAAAAAGTCCCGTAAAGAACTTGCGGAGTTAGACGACCTCGATATATAATAAGCACTAGTTCAACACATTACTTGAACTGCGAGATAAAAAGCTCTACGCGAGCAAACCAACAAGGTTTGAGAGCCTTATATGTGTCAGAAACCCCGTTCGTAAGAGCGGGTTTTTTGGTGGTTTTGGTGCAGCGTGAGTGTTAACGAATTAGCAGGAGCGCAAGGAGCAGCATAATAATAACCCCCATGATAATAATTGAGCGGTACGACTTAGGGCGTAGGGCGGATACATGCTTGGTGGCTTTTGCCGGTGCGTGCAGGGGCGCCTCGGCCGCCGCCACGGGCGCTACTGGTGTCGATGGTGCCTCACCGGTTGACTCTTGGTCGCTCGCAATGTTTCCAATCGGCGCGCTGTTTGCGTGGCTTGCGGTTACCTGGGCGTTGATTTCGGTATCAACCTGAACCTGGTCGTGGATGGGCGTTATTGTCAGTTTTTTCTCAGCATCTAACACACCGTCGTGATTATCGCCTGGTTCGTTGTTTGCAAACTCCTCCATACTGTCACTAGTCTAGCACAGCTGCATATGGGGCAAAAGGAGTATTGTATACGAATGCAATTATTTACTCATTAGTCAATAGCTGCTACACTGGTACTAATGAAAAAATTCCAAGTGATCACGCTGTTCCCCGAAATGTTTGAAGGTGTTTTTGGCAGTTCCATGATGTGGAAAGCGCAAAAAGAGGGCATTGTGGAGCTAAGCTGTATAAATTTGCGTGACTTTGGCCTTGGCCCGCGCCGAACGGTCGACGATACGCCGTATGGTGGGGGCGATGGCATGCTGCTGCGGATTGAACCGCTGTGGCACGCGGTGCAGTCAGCAAAGGCCAACGACCCGGGGGCGACTGTGTTGCTTATGACGCCACGTGGCGAGCGCTGGAAACAGCAGGCGGCCGAAACCTATGCGGCAGCTGATACTGGCTATATCTTTATTTGTGGGCGGTACGAGGGCTACGACGAACGCATTTTAGCGCTGGTAGACAAAGAAATCAGCGTGGGGGACTACGTGCTGACGGGTGGCGAATTGCCTGCCATGACCATTATTGATAGCGTGGTGCGCCTAATACCGGGTGTGCTTGGCGGCGAGCAGAGCGCCGCGATTGAAAGCTTTAGCGACGGCGAAACTTTAGAATTCCCACAGTACACCAAGCCCGAGGTCTTTATGGACATGGCGGTGCCGCCTGTGCTTTTAAGTGGGCACCATGGCAAAATTGCCGAGTGGCGTAAGTCGCAAAGCAAAAAAGCCTAGGCAACGTTAATGACCGGGTATAACCCCGGCCATAAAAAAGATATTGTTGTGGTGGAAATATCGTAGTGCGATGTTGCAAGTTTTTAAAAAGTTTTTGTTTTTGTAACTTCGCTGTCTGTAATATACCGAACCTAATAAAAAAGCGCAAGGGGTATTACCAAAATTACAACACAAAATTCCTCTGTTAGAGACTATAATCAAAGTATGAAAGAATTTATCGCATCCATTTTCCCAGCAGAATTTAAACATAATGTCGCCTACTGGCGCGGGTTTACGCTAGGGCTGGTGTTACTTATCCTTGCGGTCACACAATTATTTCGGTTCGAAGAACTCCCCGGTATCATAAAAGCCATGCACCTCGCGGGGTTTGGCGTCACGAACTGGGTGCTCGCGATTGCAATCCCTTTGCTTGAAATCGCAAGCATTCCATACCTTATTTCAATGCGCGTCACTACTCAGCTACGCTCGATTAGTAAGTGGAGTGGGCTCGCGGTGTGTGTGGTATTGATTGCGTTAACGCTTTGGACAACCCTGTATATGGGTGCCTCGGTACAATCCGGGCTATTTGGCGGTACAATCGCGACAGATAGCGGCTGGTGGACTGTCCTATTTAGCCTGCTATTAACTTGGTCATACGTACTCACGATGCGTGAGTTGCCACCGCGCCGCGCCCACTAGGCCTGCCCGGCTTTACAGGTAGCGTGCTTTCACCTGGTCTTTGTTAATGCCGTTTACAAGGTTAGTAAAGCCGTATTGCTGCAATATGCGGATTGATGCACCGGAGCGTGAGCCGCTCATGCAGTACAGTATAATTTCCGTGTTTTTTGGCGTTTCGGCGAGTTCTTTGGGGACACCTTTTAGCAGCTTAGCGGGGGGGATATTGAGCGCTCCCTTAACATGGCCCATCATGAATTCGTATGGTTCGCGGACATCAATAATGATTCGTTCTTGCGTATCTTTCATCCTATTCCTTTCGTTAACAATTCATCTTAATGTAAATCATTTACATTTATTTGTAAAGCCTGTATGCTACGTACTATGGAGCAACAAAATAAAATTCACGATGTCGTTATGATTGGCGCTGGCCCGGCCGCGCTTTCAGCTGCCATATACACCGCCCGCGAAGATATTGCCACGGTGTTATACGAAAAAGCCATGGTGGGCGGGTTAGCGGCAACAACTGATTGGATTGATAACTACCCGGGCTACGCCGAGGGGCTTGAAGGCATTCGGCTGGCCGACCAGCTGCGTGCGCAAGCCGAGCGGTTTGGGGCAAAAATTGATTTTGCCGAAGTCACCGGCCTAACCCCTAACCACGGCGGCGTGCGGGTGCACACCACAAACGGCGATGTGCACGCCCGGGCGGTGCTCATTGCGACAGGGAGCGACCACCGCAAGCTGCACGTGCCTGGCGAAGACACGTACTATTCGCGCGGCGTGCACTACTGTGCGACCTGCGACGGCGCGTTTTACGCCGGAAAGCGCCTAATTGTGGTGGGCGGCGGTAACAGCGGTGTGCAAGAAGCCCTATTTTTAACAAAATTCGCTACCCATATTGACCTGCTGGTGCGGAGCGAGTTGCGCGCAAGTGATGTTTTGCAGCACAAACTGGCCGCTATGAGCGATAAAATTACCGTGCACACGGATGTGGCTGTTGATGAAATCGTGGGCACCGACGATTCATTTGTCGGTGCCCAGGTGACCCATACAGGCACAGGCGACCATACCCTACTAAAGGCCGATGGCATGTTTATATTTATTGGGTTATTGCCGAACACCGAGTTTTTGCGTGGGAGCGCTATTGCGCTTGATGCACAAGGCTTGGTGCACGCAAACGCAAAGAACGAAACATCAATGCCTGGTGTTTTTGTTGCTGGTGACTGCCGGAGTGGCGCCACAATGCAAATTGCCAGCGCTGTCGGCGATGGCGCTTCGGCGGCGCTCGCCATCCGTGAACACCTTGAAAGGAACAAAGTATGAACCACTACCCTGTGCATGAGCGCACGAGCAAATATGTTGACATAGCCCGCCAGGCATTACAGCGGCTGGGCCATGCGACCAATGCCGAGTTATTGAGCGCGCTCCATGCCGATTACCCCGAAGTGAGTACGACGACAATCCACCGTATTACGGCCCGTATGCTTGAACGCGGCGAGGTGCAGCTAGCGCCAAGCGGCAAAAAAAACGTATTGCGGTACGATTTTAACCTTGAACCACACGATCATTTTATGTGCACACACTGCGGCTTAATCCGAGATGCTACTCTTAGTGCGGTGGTGCGTCCACTGATAGAGCAGGCAATTGGTGACGGCTGTAGTATTAGTGGCAGTCTTACGGTTTCGGGCCTGTGTAAAAATTGCCAGAGTTAAATCTTCCAACGTACAGGGTACAGGTGTAGGTGTGTGCTTAGGCGCTCGGCGTCGTGTTCGTCGCTGGTGTGCTTTTGGCACGTGATGTGTACCAGCGCATTACGGCCCATGTAGCAACGCTACCAATAGTACCAACAATTAACCCGCCCAAAATATCGATTGGGTAGTGAACGCCAACAAATACGCGAGCAAAGCCAATAAGTACAGCCGCAGCGGCGATAGCTATGCCGGTTTTTTTGAATTTTGTCAGTAACAATAAGCTCACGCCAATAGCTGTCGTAACGGTCGTGTGGTCACTCGGGAACGACGACCCGGCGGCGTGGGGAATTAGCTGTGTTAAGTGGTGATCAACAAACGGCCGGTGGTCAACATAGGTGTGAGCCGCTATTTTTAGTAGCACATACGACAATACCAGTGAGCCCATAAACCAAGCCACGGTTGCAAACTGGCGTTTATATAGTAGGTACCCAATGATTATAAGTGCGGCAGCAAATACGACATAAATGAGGTTGCTCGCCAAAAAAATCATCAGTTGGTCAAGCGAATGGTGCTTTCCGGCCCACCCGTTAATCGTTAAAAGCAAACTGGTGTTCATATGGGGTAAGTATCTCCTTAGCGTCTATGGTTATGCATTTTATTGTATCATGTCGGCTGCACCGTATTATAATCAATGCAGGCGTAATATTCGTCAAAGGAGCACGCGCATGAAAGCACTATGGAACGACATGGTAATTGCCGAGGCAAAAAAAGAAGACCTTATTTATATAGAGGGGAACTGGTACTTTCCGCCCCAGTCTGTGAAAAAAGAGTACTTGGCACCAAGTGACGAACATACCACCTGTGTTTGGAAAGGTGAGGCGAGCTATTACGATATTGCAGTGGGTGGAAAAGTGAATGCCGGAGCGGCTTGGTACTACCCGGTGCCCAAAGAGGGCTCAATTGAGCGTGTTCGGAAAGATTTTACAAATTACATTGCGTTTTGGCGTGGCGTGACGGTGGGTGAATAAGCATGGCAAAGCGATTTATCTATCGCCCCGCTTTTTACACGGGGCGATAGGCTGGCGATTGTTGGCGCGGGTGTTAGCTGCGTGGGCCGTAGCCACCATGGGAGCGAGCGCCATCGCCACTACCCCAGGTGTGGGTTGCCTGGTTTTGCTCTTGGCGCTGTTCGCGTGCGGCCAGGCGAGCGGCGATTTCGTCGCTGCTGAGGCCCATGGCCTGCCAGCGTGCGGTTACCGCCGCCTGCATTTTGGCCTGGAACTGTTCTTGGGTCATGCCTTGCTCGGCGGCAATTTGCGATAGTGTTTTGGTTTGGAGCGCTGTTTGTAGTTCGCTGGCACTCATACCTAACACCGGGGCACGGGTTTCAAGCGATGATTGGTAGCCGTAGCCACCCCCGTTGCCAAACCGTTGGTGCTGTTGGGCGGTCGTGACGATGGTATTTAGCGCTGTTTCGGCCGATGCCCGTAGTGGGGTTACCGCAATGGCGCCCGTTACGGCGACTGCGGCTATACCGCTAGTGAGTAGTAATTTGTTCATAGTGCAAGTCTCCTATGTTATGTTGCTTTGCACTAGTAATACAACCAAGCGGCTGGTTTTATTTCATCTATTTTGGAGTTGGCGGCCACTATGGGGCTGGCCGCTTGGGTTGCCAGGCAGGCCGCCGCGCGGCTCGCCGATGCCCGCGAGCGAAAGCACAACCGCAACCGCGCACGCTGCGGCTATAAGGGCCAGCGCAACCACACTGGTCCGCACCCGGTACATTGTCCCTTGTTTTTTTATTAGCCAAATCGCGGCAATGAGTGCGAGCGCCGCAACGGCGATTGCCCACCACGGAAAGCTGCCGAGTGCCTGGCTTAGGTTGGCCCGTGCACCGTACGCAGGGGTGCTGGCGGTTTGAATTTTATACCAAAAAATCGTAATATCGACCGCATAGCTAATAATTAAGCCCAAAACCACTGCCCCTAGCGTTGCTGCCACTAGCAGTAGCGTGTAGTAGGTGCGTGGCCGCATGCCGACCTTGCCTTCTTTTATATCAGTCATAACCTTGTGTATAACGGGTGTGTCGGGCTGTTGTTTCATCGCTTCACTCCTATCTGCTTACAAATTTTGAGTAGTTGCACCTTGGCGCGCGACAGGCGCACGCCGACTGTCGAGACCGGTACCCGGAGCACGTCGCTCGCGTCTTCGTATTTCATGTTTTCGAAATAAATCAGTTGCACCACTTCGCGGTATTTTGGGGCAAGCCGGCCGAGGCATTGTTGGACCCTTTGGTGTAAGATTTTTGCGTCAACTAGCTCGTCAATACGTGCATCGTAGGCGGTGTCCGGGAACGTATCGCTCTCAACTGCGACGGTGTGGCGCTCTTTTTTGATAGCGTTCATGGCTTGATTGTGGGCGATTCGGTAGAGCCATGATGAAAATTTGTACTTTGGGTTGTATGAGCGCAAGTTTTGGTACGCCCGAATAAAGGTTTCTTGCACGATGTCGCGTGCCGTGGCGGTGTCGTGGACCAAGTACAGCACATAGCGCTCGAGTTTTTGCTCGTAGCGTGCCATTATGGCTGCGTAGGCGTCTATGTCACCGTGTATCACGGCGGCAACAATCGCTTCGTCGGGCTGGGTCGGGGCTGGCATGGGTCTATTATCGCAGAATGGTCGGCAGACTACCACTAGATATTGTGGCCATGGCAAGCGGGGCGCGCTATAATAGGGGTATAACTAAGGAGGCGCACTATGATGGATGGTTGGAGTTACGGCAACGGTATGAACTATGGGTACTTTGGAATTGGAGGCGTAATCATGATGTTTATCGTATTAGTATTGATTGGTATTGGGATTTATTTGTTGGTACGTGGAACGCGCGGCAGCATGCCAGCGCAGGGTAGCGCGGCTGATGACGCACTGGCTATCCTTCGCAAGCGCTACGCGAATGGCGAGATCGACCAAAAAGAGTTCGAGCAAAGGAAAAAAACGCTTTCAGAGTAAACGGGCGCAAGGTTGTCAGCCTGCCAAGGTTGTAAAAACTGGGCCAGGCGTTATATAGTGCAGGTAAGAATAAACGTAATTGCAGCACCAAAGGAATAGTATATATGCAGCCACAACAACCAATAGACCAGGCTACGCAGCCGGTTAACGACATGCAGCAACCTCAGGCGGGCACAGCAACGGAATCGATAACTCCGCCTGTACCGGGTGCCGACCAAAATGTTGCATTGTTACGTAAAAAGATTCAAAATGCGGGACGATCAACGTTTTTGTTGGGTTGTTTGCTGGTTGTGCTTATTTTGATCAGCCTGCTCGCTTTCGGTAGCACAAACGCAAATATGCGGGTGATACTTGCCGTTTACCTTGTACTGTCACTTGGTGTGGGTGTCTACTGGATTGTTGCTGGCCGGCGCATTATGAAAAGTGATGAAAATGCCACTGTTGTCCTTAAGACAATCCACAACATCAACCTTGTTTCTATCGCCCTGTTTGTTGTTGCGGTAGCCCAAACCCTCCTTGGCGGCGGTATAGGGGTGGCTGTGTTTGCTCTCGTACTGGTCATTTACTTGATGGTAGCGGGACCCAAAATTAAGCAATTAAGCCAGTAGCACTACTTATTAATAAATGCCGTATAAGCTGGGCGCGGTGGGCCAGCAACCGTTCGGCGCAAAACTACCGTATCGATTATGAGGCATAGCCCCTGCTGCGGGTTCGTGGTATATAATACATAGCATGTCGCCACTTGATTTTGTTGTGTCACTTGGGCTGGTTGCAATCATCGCTGGCTTAGTGGGGTCACTCGTCGGCCTTGGCGGCGGTATCATTATCGTACCGGTTTTAACCTTGCTGTACCATGTTGATATTCGGCTGGCGATTGGGGCGTCAATTGTCGCAGTAATTGCCACATCTTCGGGCGCGGCCGTGACGTACGTGCGCGAACGCCTCACGAACTTGCGGGCTGGCATGTTTTTAGAACTTGGCACAACACTCGGCGCTATTAGCGGTGCGGTACTAACAGCCTACATTCCAAACCAGGCATTGTATATTTTATTTGCCGGAGTGATTGCGTATTCGGCGGTGGCAATGCTGCGCCAACCCCGCCATGAGCGCGTGCTCACAAAGTCAAACGATTCCATCGCGAACCACCTACGTTTGCATGGCTCATATTACGACCAAAACGAGCGCAAAACAATTACGTATAAGTTGCAGGGCACAAAGCTTGGCCTGGGGCTTATGTACTGCGCCGGTATGCTGTCGGCGCTTTTAGGGGTGGGTTCAGGGGCCTTAAAGGTGCCAGCAATGGATATTGCCATGCGCATGCCAATTAAAGCCTCGGCGGCAACTAGTGATTTTATGATTGGGGTAACAGCTGCCGCAAGCGCAGGCGCCTTTTTTGCGCGCGGGCAAATTAACCCTATTTTGGCGGCCCCCGTTGCGTTGGGGGTGTTGGTTGGCGCAATGGTTGGGTCACGGCTATTAAATAAGGTCGCGCCGCGTGCTGTACGAATGATGTTTATGCTGGTGTTAGTGATAGTTGCGGTTGAAATGCTGCAACGGGGGATCGCATGACACATAGCTTAGCCGCCAGTCGCATGGAGCGGGCTGTAAGTGGCATACTCCGCGCAGGGGTTCTTGTGAGTGCCATAATGATTGTAGTGGGGCTCGTGCTGTTGTTTGCCGGGCAAGGGGGGCTTTTTGCAGGCCATGCGCCCATAACCCTAGGCTACATGTTTCCGCGCACGGTGGGGGCTATCATGGCAGCCGTTGTGGCCGGGAGCGGGCTTGGGTTTATCCAACTTGGTATTTTATTGCTTATTATGACGCCAATATTTAGGGTGGCGGCCTCGGTCGTGCTATTTGCTAGGGCCAGTGAAAAGCCCATGACCATAGTAACGCTTGCTGTATTCTTGCTGCTTTTGGCGTCATTCGCGGTGGGGCTTATTATCCACTAGCTGGTGCGCTACAATAGTGTGTAAGCTATGAGATTATTGCTGATTGAAGATGAGGCGCGCATTGCTAGTGGCATTAAACGGGCCCTAGAGCAGTGTCGCTATGCTGTTGACCACGTTGACAACGCCGACGATGGGCTGGCGGCAGCGGTTGACCCTGACTATGATTTGATTATCTTGGATAGAAAACTCCCGGGGGCTATTGATGGCATGCAGCTTTGCGAACAAATTCGTAAGGACGGCGTACACACGCCCGTTTTGATGCTAACCGCACTCGGCACAGTAGCGAATAAGGTCGAGGGCCTTAGGGCGGGTGCGGATGATTATATTGTAAAGCCATTTTCGCTCGATGAACTTATTGCCCGCGTGCAAGTGCTGTTGCGGCGGCCAAAAGTGACACTCGGCTCGATTATTCAGATTACAGACCTGTTTATTAACACCGAAAACTATGAGGTTACCCGAGCGGGTAAAACAATCAAACTTTCCGCCAGGGAGTTTAGGCTGCTTATCTATTTGGCGTACCACCAGTCGCAAATTATATCGAAAGACACAATTATTAACCATGTGTGGGACGAAGACGGCTTTATTTTGCCAAACACGGTCGAAGTTTACTTTGGCCATTTGCGCAAAAAAATCGATAAGGACTTTCCGCTGAGCCCGCCGTTATTCCACACGGTGCACGGCTTTGGGTATCGGTTTGGAGCGGGCACCTAATGTTCCGCTCGGCTATTTTTAAACTGACCTTTTGGTACGTGCTGCTTAGTATGGGGCTCAGCCTATTGCTCAGTGTTGCGGTGTACCACTTTGCGAGCCATGAACTCACCGAAGGCCTTAACAATCAATCGCGTGCGCTTGTGAGCAATGACTACGATGCCGACAATGTCCGCGTGATATCTGCGCGGGAACAAAGCCGCCGCTCAAGCCAGCTTTCTAGCGACCTGCTGTATTTTAATATCGTTGTACTCGCCGGCTCAACGATTGCTAGCTATATACTGGCGCGTCGGACACTGCGTCCTATCGAAGACACCCACCGGTTGCAGACTCGTTTTATCGCCGAAGCAAGCCACGAGTTAAGGACCCCGTTGGCTGCGATGCGGGTAGATACAGAGTCAATCCTGCGAGAAAAGCGAAAAGACCCGCGCAAAATGCAAGCTGCGCTCGAAGATAACCTAAAGGATATTGTTCGCCTGGAAAACCTCACAGATCACTTGCTGCAGATGTCGCGCTATAGGGAATACTCGGCGCTGTCGCCAGAAACCGTTGATCTGCAGGCCCTTGTTCACGACACAATCGCGCAGTTAAAGCGGCAGTATTCAGACCGAAAGTTGCATTTCGTTATCCATAGCGTTCCGGCGATACTGTTTGTTGATCCGGTCGCAATCCAACAGCTGCTGACTATTATTTTTGATAACGCTATTAAGTATAGCCAGGCTGACCCCACCACTATTACTACTACTATCACCCGGTCAAAAAGCGGCCTGTCGATAGGGGTCAGTGACACGGGGATTGGCATCAGCGCTGAGGACCAGCCGCACATATTCGAGCACTTTTATCGGTCCACCAGTGCCAAAAATCAGGGTACCAGCGTGGGGGGCTATGGGCTTGGGTTGCCACTTGCAAAGGATATTGTTGACTTATATGGCGGCACCATCACCGTGAGTTCAGCTGTGGGCGAAGGCACTACGGTACTTGTTTCACTGCCATTAAAGGTTTTGAGCGCACACTCCTAAGCCGCCTGCTAAAAGTAGTCAGGAATTCTACAGGTATATATGCGATACTTGTGCACAAACAATAGAAAGGTTATAGAATGAAAAAAATTGTTATTGGCATAGTTATTCTTGGAATTTTCTTTATATACAGTATTGGCGTACGCCATGAACAACCGGTCATTAGTGCGCCGAGCTCATCGCCTGCAGGTGGCGGGGGGTCTGGCGTAGCAAGTACAAGCGGCGGAACGCCCCCTAACGCATCATCAACACCCCTTAAGGACGGAACGTTTACTGGCACAAGCGAAGATGCCTACTGGGGTAACGTTCAAGTTGCCGCTACAATATCTGGCGGTAAGATTACTGACGTAAAGTTCTTGCAATACCCCAACAGCCACCAAACATCGGTGTATATCAATCAGCAAGCAATGCCGTACTTGCAACAAGAAGCCATTAAAGCGCAGAGTGCCAACGTCCAGACAATCTCAGGTGCCACCTACACCTCACAGGCATTTCAGCAATCGTTGCAATCTGCATTGTCGCAGGCATAGTACCGCCCTATGAAAGAAACCAGAATATTAATGGGGATGCCTATAACTGTCGAGATTGTTGATGCGCCGGACCATGGCATAATAGACCGCGTGTTTGCCTACTTTAAAGGGGTGGACGATCAGTTTAGCCCCTATAAAGAGACCAGCGAACTTGCCCAGGTTAATGCCGGGCTGCCCAAAAGCGATTGGTCAAAACAAATGGTTGAAGTGATGCGCCTATGCGATATGACAAAACGGCAAACAAATGGCTATTTTGACATCCACCATAATGGAAAAATCGACACCTCGGGGCTCGTTAAGGGGTGGGCTGTCCAGCACGCTGCTCAGATAGTGTCCGCTGCTGGCCACAAGGATTACTATATTGAAGCCGGGGGCGATATCGAGGTTGCGGGCGTGTCCGCCGACCAGACCCCGTGGGCTGTTGGTGTCAGGAACCCCTTTAATACAGATGAAATTGTCAAGGTGGTTCAGCTGTCAAACCGAGGTATTGCTACTTCGGGCACCTACATACGTGGCGAGCATATTTATAACCCCCATGGTAGTAGCCCGGGCGCTAATCCTATCCGAAGCTTTACGGTAATTGGCCCGAACGTGTACGAAGCCGATCGGTTTGCAACCGCGGCCTTTGCCATGGGTGAGAACGGCGTTCACTTTATTGAGCGTTTGCCTGGCTTCGAAGCGTACTCAATTAACGACCGGCATATTGCAACTTTAACGACTGGATTTGGAAATTATGTTAAACAAACTGCTTAAACCTATTGATACGTTTATCGACGCCGTGACTATGTACCGGCTCCTTATGTATTATCTTGTCGGCCTATTGGCGGCTGCGATTATCCTGAGTTTGGTTGGCGACCTACACTACGACCCGGTCGCCCTGGCTATTTCGGCTGGCACGCTTGTCTTTGCCAGCTGGGCTGTCAACAGGATATTTGCGGCTATCTTTGACGTGCCCATTAACCCAGAATCATCGATTCTTACGGGCCTTATATTAGCCCTTATCATTCCACCAACACTGTCGCTGTTTGGCGTTTTATTTATGCTGGCTGCGGCTGGCTTGGCGATTGCCTCAAAATATATTTTAACAATCCGCCACAAGCACATATTTAACCCGGCCGCCATTGGGGTTGTTTTGACTGCGCTTGGTCCAAACCAGCATGCAAGTTGGTGGATCGGCTCAGCCACTATGCTGCCCCTTGTTGTCATTGGGGGGGTTATTATGACGCGTAAAGTGCGCCGAGAGTACATGGTCTACAGTTTCTTAATCGCGACCACTGCCGCGACCATTGTGTACTCAATTGCTGGGGGGTCAAATGTATGGATGGGACTACAAAACATGCTGCTGAGCTCGCCGGTATTTTTCCTTGGTTTTGTTATGCTCACCGAACCCTATACTTCGCCAACGGCCCGAAAACGGCAGATTGGCTATGCAATACTTGTTGGCATACTATTGCCACCCCAGGCTCGTATTTTTAACTACTATACAACGCCAGAGATTAGCCTTGTTATTGGCAATATTTTTGCCTACCTTGTCAGCAACAAGGTAAAACTTGTCCCAAGCTTGCGGCAAAAGGTCAGGCTCACGCCTGACACGGTCGACTTTATTTTTAAGCCAAACCGTAAGCTGTCGTATCAGCCAGGCCAATATATGGAATGGACCCTACCGCACACCAAACCAGACGCGCGGGGGTCTCGGCGCTATTTCACGCTCTCGTCGTCGCCAACCGAACAATATATCGCCATTGGGGTAAAGTTTTATAACAGAAGCAGCACGTATAAGCGCGCGATGATCGACATGGCAGCGGGTGATCAGATTGTCGCGGCGCAAATTGGTGGTGACTTTACTATGCCAAAGGATGTGAATCAAAAGCTCGCCTTTATTGCCGGGGGGATTGGTGTGACACCATTCCGCAGCATGATCAAGTATTTAATCGACACAAACCAAGCAAGGGACGTCAGCATGTTGTATGCCGCACGTACCATGGCCGATTTTGCCTATAAAGATACCTTTGAGCAGGCGAGGGAAAAGCTTGGCGCGCAGATACTGTACGTAGCCTCAAACCCAGGGACAACAATGCCCCACCCGAACACTATTGCTGGGCCTATTTCTGCGGATATCATACGCCACAGCATGCCGGACTTTAACGAACGGGTGTTCTATATATCTGGCACGCACGCCATGGTGGAGGCAATGCAAGAAATACTTACCGAAATTGGTGTCAGCAGTAGTAATGTTAAGACTGATTTCTTTCCAGGGTACGCCTGAGCCCATTGGCCGCTAAAGTTAACTAACGCGCGGTCTTGCTTGTTCGCTTGCTGAGCACCCATTTGACCGAGGGGCTCACAACTTTGTCGGTGCGGTGAATGCAACCGATCCAGCAGCAGGGGCGCCGCATGCCGTCTTTTAGTTCTGACACTACCCGGGCTATGTGCTCGTCGCGCGTTTTTTGCTGCTTAACCGATATTGTCCAGCAAATCCATTCGTTCCGGGCGAGTGGGGTAATGTCGTGCCACAGCGCCAGGGCTTGTTTGTCGGCGGCAAGGGCGGCCTTAAGGTCCTTGGGCAGCTCGTGCACCACACCGCCAGGGATTGTTTGTATAGTCATACTTTTATAGTACGCCAAGGCGCTGATTTTTATAAGCGCCAAAAAAACTTATATAACAGGTTATATAAGTTGTAATTTGCTTAATTGATAATCTGGATCAGAGCACCATTGTTATATTGCGTAGTTTGTGCGATAGTATGTTTAACCTCATCAACGACGAAAGGTTACGAAATGGCAGCCCAACACCACATGACCATGCCGGAAGTTGACGGCGTGCCAGTGCTGATCCCTGGGTTCGGTAACGCGCTCCGCGCCCTGCACCCATGACAATCAATTGCAGTCTACATAAAAGGGCTCGCCGTGTAGGTGAGCCCTTTTATAGTTTCAGCAAACGGCTGGCCCTAAAAGCCTGATGTCTGCGTGCTTAACTGGCTACTATCGGTAGTATTAGCTGTAATGTCTGCGCTGTTGAGTGCTTGCATGGCGCTGTTTAAGTCCGATGCTTTTGTCACCTGTGGCGCTGGCGAAACAGTCACTTGTGGCGACTGGTAGCTCGATGCGGTGCTGTTACTTTGGCTGTGGGTGTACCATGCGTAGTACACGGCGCCGCCAATAACGGCTATAAGCGCCACAACGGCAACGAGTTCAAGAATAGCGAAACCTGATTGCTTTTTCATTACTGTGCGCTCCCTTGTGTAATTGTTGAAGTGTTTGAGCCGGAAACCGTTACGCCGTTTACTGAAGCAACGCCAACGATAAGGTTTTTAACAGATGTTCGGTAGTTTTGTAAATCAGTAATTTCCGTTTTAAGGTATTGCTGGAATGAGTTGACCGTTCCCTTTGGGTCACTCGATGAACAACTAAACACACTGTTCGTTCGCATTGTGCTAAGGTCGGTTGTTGCTTGGGTTTTTGCGGCGTTGACTGCAGCTACAAGCTGGTCGTAGCTGCTAAGTGTTTTGCCGCCAGTGGTGTAAAAGGTTTCGACACGGGTTGCGATGGTAGTAAACAAAGTGAGTTGGTTTTGCGAACGGGTGGTAATGTTTGTCATGATATTGCTAATAGCGTTTTGCCTGTTTTGGCATGCCTTTAGCTGTGCTGCCGCAAGGTGCGCTTGCCCCGTGGCCTGCCCATTGGCTGCCGATGTGTTTGCACTCACGTTGCTGGCATTTGCTGCAGCGGCGCTACTGGCTGCGCTCGCGCTACTCGCGCTCGCTGCGGCTGCAGCGCCAATCGCGTGCGCCGTGGCCTGTGACGGCATAGCCAATGCGACCGATCCGCCCAAAAGCGCTAAGGCCATTGTCGAGCCAATAAGGCCAAATTTATATAGTTGTTTTCTATTTTTCATGCCTACCCCTTAGGTGTTAATAGTACCTGTGTATGTAGTTTATGCTTCTTGGCAGGTAAGGTCAAATATTAGATAGCTATATGGCGCATAGTAGGGGGTATAAAATATTGGCGTGTTCGGCGCTCCCTGTAGGCGTGCTTGAGTCGGCCGGGGTAATTTTTACTACCGTATAAAAAAGCGGATTATGATGGCAATCAGAACAACAAGTCCCAGCAAACGGCGAAAATAGTTGACCCCCTGGAAAAGCTCAAGGTAGGCCCAAGTGAACAGAAACGCCGTGCCAAGTGCGCTAAAATCGGCCTTAAGCGCTGTTTGTTGCATGGCAAAGGAAAGGACTGTTGCCGCGAGCCAGCCGTACAGCGGAACATTCGGCCATTGCCCAATCACGACATTTCCGTGGCTATCAGTAAAAAAATGCAGGTTTTGTATACGTGTGCGGGTATCCATATAGGTAGCATATCAAACACTGGGCAATGTCCTTGTAATCATTGTTACTACAGTGCATAAACTCGCCATATAAAATGCGGGGGAGCGGTATGTGGTATGATAGTACAGATATAAATGATAGGAACACTATGGCAAAACAACGGAACAAGCACGGCGCGGCATGGAAGCGCACAAAAAAGAAAAAAGCCGAATCAGCTGCAAGCAAGTAGCACGGCAAATAAATAATGACCCGCCTTGGGCCATTATTTTTTATATACATAGGTTGCCCTGCAACCAGGGGGCTAGGGCTTTGAAATATTGCAGCATAGTGTTAATTGTGCAATAGTGTAGCTAACCTCTAGTGAAAGGCTGTCACATGGTGCGTAACCAAACGCTACGGGACATGGATGACCCTCCGACCGTCGCCGAGCTGCTAGCCGGTATCGTCCGGTTGCCGTTTGTGCTACTGACACTTGCATTCGGCGGGTTACATGACCGAATGGGCTCTGCGCAACGACGCGCGCGAGCGGGCAAGTGAGGCATGGGGTGTGGTATGGCGCGCGAATGCGCGCCATACCAATAAAAGCAATAATTGAATTTATTTTAAACTAAAACAACCCCCTATATAGCGGAATCCATATGTGGACTCAACGGTATATAGGGGGCTCGGTGAGGCGTGCCGGTACTAGGCCCTGGCGTAAATGCGCAGTACCTGGTCGGCGCCGTCGTAGTTGTGGCGTGTTACCAGGCGAAGTTGGATGCCGTACTTGTCAA
>JAJXWT010000006.1 GCA_021781475.1 bacterium | reverse complement strand
TGTCGATAGTGGCGTCCACTTCAGCATCCCCCCCTTCCGCAGCCCTGCGGGCGGTGGGCGCCGCCGGCATCCGTAGGTCAAACCCGAAATACAAACCTCTCCCAGCACAAATAATCATACCTTCACCTCGCCCACCATGCTCGACCTGCCCCGGATCCTCACAGACCAGACATTCCGCCGTCACCGACTCGCCACCCTGGAGGGTGACGCTGGCCTGTCGAGCTTCTGGGAGTGGTACGAGGCACTGAGCCCCCGCGGGCAGGCCCAGGCCATCGCCGCGCCCCTGAACAAGATCCGCAGCTTGCTACTCCGACCGGCCTTGGCGCGCATGTTCGGGCAATCCACCGGTGCGTTCCGGCTGAGAGACATCTGGCGAGAGAACAAGATTGTCCTGGTCCCACTGAACGAGGGCCTCATCGGCCCCGGGACTGCCGCCCTGCTCGGCAGCCTCGTGATCGCCGACCTATGGCAGGCCACACAAGAACGGGCGACGGAGTTCAACGCGCATCGGCGCCCCGGCATGGTGTACGTCGACGAGGCACCGCGGTTCCTGCACCTGCCAGTGAGCCTCGCGGACGCCCTCGCAGTCTCCCGCTCACTATCCGTCGGCTGGTTCCTGGCCGCCCAATTCCGGTCCCAGTTCCCAGCCGAGCTGCGAGCCGCCGTCGACATGAACGCCCGCAGCAAGATCGTGTTCGCGACCGAATACGCCGACGCCCGTGACTTCGCGCAAATGGCACCCGACTTGGCGGCGGAGGATTTCATCGCGCTCCCGAAGTTCCACGCCTACGCCAACCTCGTCGCGAATGGCCATCCATCCGGCTGGAGCCTGGTCACAACGTTGCCGCCGGAACCCCGCAGGATCGACCCGGCAGCCGTCGCCGCCCGATCCGAGTCGATCTACACGCCGGCGACTGCAACCCCCACGCCACCACCGGGCGACGGCGAAGGTCCCACCGACGCCGACGGCCAACACCCGGAACACCCGGCCACAGACAGCGACTCAGCCGCCCTGACTCCAGCCCAGGTCGCCAAGGGCACGCCCGCGCAGACCACCGCGCCCGTGGTGGGGACGAAGCGGAGGTCCCGGTGAGCTGGGACCATCCCCTCGACCATCCAGCCGGGCATCCGGCCGCCTTGACCCGCGTCTCCCTGTCGTGCCCGTGGTGGCCCGGTTCCAAGCCTTCGCAAGCCGGAACTGACCCCCTGTGTGGGGGTCAGGGCGGCCCGATTCGTCTGCGCCACCTGGGGGCGGGAGGTTCGCGGTGAGTACCACTGCTGACGCTCGGCTCCTGGAAGCACTGACTCCGCGCGATCGGGACATCCTCGACTCGCTCGCCCGGTACCGGCTGCTGTCGTCCACTCTCATCCGTCGACTTCACTTCAGCGATCACCATGGCAAGGACCAAGGCGCCCGGGCCACGAACCGGATCATGGGCCGCCTCGAGAAGCGGCACCTCGTCACACGGATGGACCAACGGATCGGTGGGTTCCAGGGCGGCTCATCCAGTCTCACTTGGCAGCTCAGCACGTCAGGGCATCGGATCCACGCAGTGCTCTCGGGGCTCCCCCAACACAGCCCACTGCCCAAGTCCTCGTGGCTGTTCGCCATGCACACCCTCGGTATCGCGGAGGTAGCCGTGAGCTTGGTCGAGGCCGAACGAGCAGGCGCCTTCGAGGTCTTCACCATCCAGACCGAGCCAGCCTGCTGGCAAGAGTTCATGGGACCGTCCGGTGCTCCCCTGCGGCTCAAGCCAGACCTGTACGTCATCACGGCCGACGCAGAGTTCGAGGAGCACTCATTCGTCGAGGTCGACCTCGGCACGGAACACCGCCCCACTCTGCAACGTAAGGCGAGGGCGTACGAGCGCTACCGCGCCAGTGGGCGACATGAGGCGCAACACGGCGTCTTCCCCCGCGTCGTCTGGGTCGTCCGCGACAGCCGACGCCAGAAGGCCGTTGAGGCCGCTCTGGCGCCTCCAGCCGCCAGCACCGAAGCGCAGCTGCACCGGGTGACCACATTCGACGCCCTGCCACACGTCCTGGGTCCCCATCCCCCGCCAGGCGGCTCTCGACCACTTGAACCACTCACCACGAAAGGAGGAAACACATGACCAACCCTGAACATCCACGCGTCGATCCCTGGCACCGGGACGACATCGCCGCCAGCCCGGCAGCCGAGCGCATCGATCACCCCGAGGCCCAGCCGGCGCCCGTCGCTCCCCAGGCCCTCGAAGACGAACCCGGCTTACCCCGCATCGCTCAGGCGGCGATCGAGCACTACGGCAATCCATTCCGAGCGTTCCTGCGCCTGCCCGACGTCCGACCGGATGACCCCGAGCTTGTCGACATGTTCCGAGACACCTACGTCGGGCAGTTCGCCAGCATGGACGAAATCGTCGACTCCCTCACCGAGATCGCCACCTGGGAGGCCGAGATCAGCTCGCTCGCCGAGCGACTGGGCATCTCCGGCTACATCATCCTCGACCGAGCCGGGATCGCCGAGCGCGTACGCGACACCTGGGACATTGTTCCCCTCGACGGCGCACTCTACGTTTTCATGCAATAGAGGAGATACGCGCAATAGAGAATTGCGAATCAATACCACAAAATAGCGCCCGAAAATCGCCAGAAATGCTGACTTTACACAGAAATTGAGGTATAATCTGAGGAATAAGGAGAAACGTCCAACATGAAGCAGCTACCTGGAATTACGATCGGCAAATACATCAAAGAGCATCGCATCGCCCGCGGCATCACGGGACGCGAGCTAGCTCGGCAAATTGGCGCCGACACGGCCTACGTCGTGCGACTGGAGCGAGGCGAGTATCGCTCACCGCGACCCGACATCCTAGCCAACGTCGCAACCGTACTCGGCGTCCAGATGAGTGACCTGTACGCCCTGGCCGGATACGCGGTTCCCAAAGACCTGCCAACCCTGACCCCCTACTTGCGCACGCGCTACAGACAACTCTCGGATGAAGCCATCGACTCGGTCGGTGCGTACCTGCAGACCGTCGCTGAGCGCGAGGGAGTGAACTTGCACGGGCCAGCGCCCGGGGAGGACGAGCCGCCGATGATGCCGTCAGATCGACGCAAGACCCGCCAGTAAGGACTCCAGGAAAGCCGCATCCGAGGACACGAAAGGAGGCACCATGACAATCCAGCAGAACACCGACGTCCAGCGCCGTTCGGATATCAACTTCGACACGGTGCTCCACACATTGCGCGCCCTCGTGCCCGATCGACACGTCAGCCACCTCGAATCGCTACATATCGCTGAGCAGCAAGCCGACCTCCTGCGAGACATTCTGCACATCACCACCGACACGTTCCCAGTGGATCTCATCGAGAAGATCCCATTCGTCAGCATCACGCCGGTCCACGAGCTCCCCGTGTCGGGGATTGCCTTCTGGGGTGACCACACCTGGAAGATCCACATCCGGGCCGAGGAGCCACTGTCGCGGCGCCGGTTCAACACGCTCCACGAGTTCAAGCACGTCATCGACCACCCGAACCTCGGCCGACTCTATGACGGGCGGCCCCACGTCGCGGCCGGCGAGCGCGAGCTCGTGGCAGACCACTTCGCAGCATGTGTCCTCATGCCTGCGGACCAGCTGCGGCGAGCCTCTCTTGAGACAGTCGACCGATGCACTCTCGCCGGACGCTTCCATGTCGACCACACCCAACTCGGCCACCGCTTGGACGACCTCGACCTCACGCCGATAGCCCCAGAACAGCTGAGCATCTACGTCACCGAAAGGAGGATCACATGACCACCATCCAAAACCCCATACCGCCAGCCACACCGCGGCTGCTGAGCATCAACGATGCCTGCCAGACACTGGGTATCAGCCGCTGGACCATGTACCAGCTCATCAACCACCATCGCATCAAGACCGTACGCGTCCTCGGCCGTCATCTGATCACTCCCGAGGACCTCGACGACTTCGTGGAGCAACTCCGCACCCAGGAGGACCACCGCGATGCCTAGGAAAGCCAACGGAGAAGGCTCCATCTACAAGCGCGCCGACGGCCGCTACGGTGGCTCGGCGTACGTCGAGCTGAACGACGGCACCCGCAAGCGCGTGCACATTTACGCCAAGACTCGCCAAGAAGTCCACGACCGACTCGAGGCAATCATCGCCCGCGACCGCAAGGGCATCCGCACTCCCGCTCGAGAGTGGACCGTCGGTGAGTACCTCGACTACTGGCTCAAGGCCGTCGTCGCGGTCAAGGACCGTCCCCGGACCCTCGACAACTACACGGGCATCGTCCACCTACACCTGCAGCCAGCGCTCGGCGCCACACGGCTCTCCCAGCTGAACGTCCAAGACGTCCAGACCTTCCTGAACTCCAAGCTCGCCACTGGCACGTCCGTCCGCACCGCGCACGCCATCCGTTCGGTACTGCGCGCCGCACTCAGCCGCGCCGCCCGCGAAGAACTCATCTTGAAGAACGTCGCCAAGCTCGTGGAAATCCCCGCCTGGCACCGCAAACCCATCACCCCCTGGACCCCCGACCAGGCCAAGACCTTCCTGGCCGCTGCCGAGACGCACCGCTGGTACGCGGGATACCTCATGCTGCTCAGCTACGGCATGCGCCGCGGTGAAGTTCTCGGGCTGCGCTGGGGGGACGTCGACTTCCAGCAGAACCAGTTCAAGGTCGAGCAGCAACTGCAACGCATCGGCAGCAAACTCACGGCTGGCCCGGTCAAGACCGAGGCCGGCCGCCGCCTGCTGCCACTCATCCCAGCCGTCCGGGACGCGCTGCTCACGCGCTACATCGAGGCCTACGGCGAAGAGGTCCCCATGGACCGGCCCGTCCCAGGGACCCGTGCCAGCGATTACGTCCTGCTCTCCTCCACCGGCACGCCCGTCGACCCCAAGAACTTCGTCCGGACCTTCCATGAGATCCGCACCGCTGCGGGGCTGCCACGGATCACGGTGCACCACACCAGACACACGGCCGCGACCACACTGAAGAACCTGCACGTTCCCGCACGGGACGCCCAGCTGATCCTCGGCCACTCCCACGTGACCACCACGCAGCAGCTGTATCAGCACGGAGATTTACAGGGCCAAACGAAAGCACTCGCCCGGATGGGCGAGCTGCTGACAGCAGACGTTGCTGCAACTACTGCTGTCAAAATCGAATTATCCACAGGTGAAAGCGCGAAAAATCACGCGTTCACCCCTGGAGGGCCAGGAGGGGCTCGAACCCTCGACACCCTGCTTAAGAGGCAGGTGCTCTAACCAGCTGAGCTACTGGCCCATTTTAATAACAAAGGTGCGATTGCTCATTCGCAAGGCGTACGCCCGAACAAGGTTAGAGCACCTGGTGCTTATACTCTTACTCGGCGGCGAGCGCCTCGGACAGGCAGCTGAGCTACTGGCCCGTAATGCTACAACACTATACCAAAAAAAATTATATCTGTAAATGGCAGCTCCCGTACCTATTTTTTGTTTTGTTTTTTTGCCTTATTCGCAAGTTGATTTGGAGTAAGTTTGGCGTAATTAAACTTTTGATATGGCTTACGGGCGTTTTTTAATGCCCGGCGAATTTGCGTTTCGGCCTCATGGTCGTCAAAATGCGATACTGGGTCAACAAGTAACACTGGCTTTTTGTTCGTTTCGTCAAGCTTTTTCATAACAGCAATCGCCGTGTCCTGGACAGTCCATTCACGCCCGGGGGCGACGCCCGCTACTGCCGTCACACGCCATATGTTATCGGCTTTTTGTTCAATATTTTTAATGGCTAGCTTTTCTGCCACAAGTGTTGACCCCGTGGGCAAAAGCTGGTTTGTTTGTTCAATAAGAATATCGGCCTTTGCGATATCGTTCACAAAAATATCAACCGCAATCCACACCAGGCCGCGCCTTGTTACGCTTACGCCCTGGATTGAGGAATTGGCCACCCAGTGCGTTTCGCCGTTCATGCCACGGATACGGGTGGAGCGTAGGCTCACGCTTTCTACTACGCCTTGCACCTTTGGAAAATCAATACTTATTAAATCGCCCACCCCATACCAGTGCTCGGCCATCATGCTAGCACCAAACGCAATATCGCGGAGCAATGGGCCGGTAATGCCACCAAGCAGTATAACGGCAATTGCGCTCACCCCAATTAAGGTACTACTTTTACCCCCTTCGTCATGGGTCGTGTTCCACCATATATATACCGCCCCAAGCGCAAGGAGCACCTGTACAATAGCAATCGAAAGAATAATCCACGTTTCAATGCGGCGTAATGTCGTGACGGTCGATTGGCTCCCCGACGCATCGGCGCGCCGGCTGACAAACCGACTCACGGCGTATAGCATAGCACTCATAACCTTGCCAATAATAAAAGCGACAATTAAAAGCACTATCAGTGGGCCGAATGAGTGCATGTTGAGTGTCACTTGCAGCGAATTAATGGTGTTATATATTCCTTGCATACCCACCCAGTATAGCGGAGGGGCGCAGCCATCTCAAGGACATGCTATAATACGACCAGTTTTGCACCCGTAGCTCAGCGGATTAGAGTACTTGGCTTCGAACCAAGTGGTCGCAGGTTCGAATCCTGCCGGGTGTACCATATGATTTTAGTAATAGGCGCTCGTACGGCGCCTATTTTGTTTGGCGTATAATACCTGTTATGGACATCCACACTGACATCCCGCTTAAAAACTACACCACCATGCACATTGGCGGCCCAGCCAAGTTTATGGCCGATGCACATACGCCGCAAGAACTATCCGAACTAATGATGCGCGCCAAAAGCCAAAACATGCCTTATTTTATTTTGGGGGGCGGTAGCAACACAATCGCCCACGACGAAGGTTTTGCCGGAATAATTATTCGCATGATGATTAAGGGGTATTCAGTTGTTGCTGAAACCGCTGGTGATATCACCATTCAGGTGGGGGCTGGCGAAATATGGGACGATTTTGTGCAGCGCACTATAGCTATGCATGCCAGTGGCGTCGAAGCCCTTTCGGCCATACCCGGCACCGTTGGCGCAGCACCAGTGCAAAATATCGGCGCTTACGGGCAAGAGGTTGCCGACACCATTGTAAGTGTTGATGCATTCGACAGCCAAACCAACCAGTTTGTGACGCTAAAAAACCTGGATTGCGACTTTGGCTACCGGAGCAGTATTTTTAGGGGGTTAGATGCAGGCCGTTATGGCATTACATCGGTAACATTTCGCCTATTTAAAACGGCCCCGCAGCCGCCTTTTTACGAGGCCGTGCAACGATATTTAGATCAAAAAGGTGCCACTATTTACACGCCCGAGGCAATTCGTGACGCCGTTATTGCAATCCGGGCCGAAAAGCTCCCGGACCCAACGCAATTACCTAATGCCGGTTCGTTCTTTAAAAACGCAGTTATTGAAAACTGGCAGTTTAGCGAACTCATAGCGCAATACTCCACAATGCCGAACTACGAAATGGCAAACCAAAAACGCAAAATACCTACTGGCTGGCTTATTGAACAATGTGGGCTAAAAGGCCAAGTGCTCCATGGTATGCGCGTACACGATAAAAATGCCCTCGTGCTGATTAATGAATCCGCAACGGGCTACGCCGACCTAGCCGCTGCCCGCGAAGAGATTAGGGCCGCCGTTCGTACAAAGTTCCATATCGAAATCGAACAAGAGCCGCTTGAGTTATAGGCTAAAAAACCTTATGCTTATAGTATGATTCGCCCCAAAGGCTTTACGATCGTTGAGCTTGTTGTCGTTATGACAATTATGGCCATTTTGTTAACCCTTGGCGTTGCCTCGTTTAATAGCTCGCAAACGAAAGCGCGCGATGCCGAACGTGCGGGTGATGTTGGCACGATTGCGAAAGGGCTTGAGGCTCGCTACCTTAAGGGGAACCCCCTTGTGAGTGCTACGTATATTACCCAAGGTGCCTACCCAAGCGTGAACGAAATTTTGCAGGCCGAAAACAAAGCTGTCACAGGCCTGAGCACGCCAAGCAGCGTAACCCTTACGCAAATTTTGCCTGGCACTGCAATTAATAACTTTTACCCACCAGATGTGAGCCAGACAACCGATGTCAGTACAACGTTTAAGGTAATCTGTACATCAGCGAGCGCAGCGCCATGCAACGGCAATGCTGCGGCCGAAAACTCAGCAACCGTTACCGCCGCCCTTAACGGCTCAACGGGTGTGTATATATATGAGCCAATCGACGCAAGCAATAATATCTGTTTTTCGGCCGAGTGCGTGCGGTATAACCTGTATTACTTGCCCGAAACTGGCACAATGCAAACTGTAGCGAGCGCCCACCAATGAAAAACGAACATGGTTTTACGGCAGTCGAACTGATTATTACCTTAATACTGGGTTTAATGATGCTCCTCACCGCGTACCAGCTGTATACGTTCGTTATGAACGACAGCTCCGCCACCCGCCTACGCGCCTCGGCAAGCAACCTAGCCTACGAGTTTATGCGCGAGGGCTCGGCCGCCGCTACCAACCCATGCACCGCAAGCAGCAGTACACCCACTATCCCAGCAACCGCGCAACTACCATCTGGCGCCCAGGCGACCGTAACAATCACCTGCCCCCCTGCTAATTTACCAAGCAGCATGTCGTATATCACATCAACCATTACCTACGGAGGCACTACGGTTACCCATGCAACGTATATATCGCCAAATTAAATCTAAGGTGCGGCATACAAAAGGGTTCACCTTAGTCGAAATGCTGGTCGTGGCTCCCCTTGTCGTGCTTGTTATCGCAACGCTTGTGGGCTTTATGATCACGCTTGTTGGTAACGTGTTTATATCGAACGCACGGGTCCAAATGCAGTACGACGCACAGGCAGCGTTAGACCAAATTGAGCAAGATGCATTTTATAGCACCACGTTTTTAAGTAGCTTTACACCTACATCGCCACAGGGTAAAGACAATGGCACGCAAGCTTTTAGCAGCACCAATAACGACATTATCTTTAACGCGCCGGCAACAGACAAAAACCCCTTTGACCCCACACGGCAAATCGTGTACTACGCCAACGACCCCAGCCCGTGCAGTGGCCAGGTGCAGGTGAATAATCCGTTGTACACTAAAACGATTTACTTTTTAAACACCATAAATGGCGTTACCTCGCTGTATCGCCGAGAAATTGTTCCGCCAAATGACCAAAGTAGCACCATTGGCCCCAATACAACCTGTACCGCACCATGGCAACGCAACAGCTGTGTATCGATTAACTACAACTCAAACCCTATTTGCGTTTCAAAGGATTCACAGCTCGTCAGTTACGTAAGCGCCCTGACTGTTGCCTACTACAATAAAAGTGACCCCAGTACAATCCTTACAGACCCCACACAAGCAGACAGCGTAAAAATTAGTATAACCGTTACAAGAACTATCGGCGGAGACACCATATCAACTACCATGAGCCTCGCCGCAAGCCGTGCAGACACAACACAAATTATCCCAACATAATACGCGGCAAACTATTGCATTTAGCAAGCACAACCGGTATCATACATATTATAAAGAAAAGAATAATAACTAGGGGGCATATAAATGACTCTAAAACAAAACTATAACCGCGGTTTTACGCTCGTCGAACTTTTGATCGTCGTCGTGATTATCGCAATCCTGGCCGCGATTACGATTGTTGCCTACAATGGCATACAGAACAGGGCCTACACATCTTCTGCTGCCGCAGCTGAGAACACCATGCAAACAAAGGCGGAAGCAGCAAATGCAATCGCGCAATCCTATCCGGCGTCACTTACTGACTTTAACGCACAATCCGACTCGAGCCTCGCGGGTTCTGGTTTGTACACAGTAACTGCACTAACCGCACAACCAAGCCAACCGAATACTCTTGTTTACGCTAAATGTACAACAGGAAATTCGACATCCGCGCAACTTACCTACTGGAACTACCAGACAGGTGCAGCTGTTAATACAGTGATTGGGAATAACTCACCGGCATGTACGGCGTGGACAGCGATGGCTGCGGGCGGCCCATACTAGGCCAAACGGGTTCTCTGATAATAGAACGGCCACGTTTATGTGGCCGTTCTATTATCTTTTAACGATTATGAAGAAGCAGATATACTGTCAATAGAAACGCTAAAACTGATACTGTAATCAATAGCAAATGGTTGTCTGACTCGCCCATATGGTTGTTTGCGTCTAGTAGCGCAACAGTAGCCGCCGCATGGGGCACGATATCTAAGGCAGTGTGGTTAGGAGTATAGGGCTTATGAAATATACTAGCACTACCTGCCGTTAACGCAGGGGGCTGAGCTGTAGTAGCACGAGTAGAATACTGCGAATCACCTATTGGTCCAGCTTGCTCGTGCCGCAAAATGTCGCAGACATCATCGATGCCGTCACTGTCCAGGTCTGTACCACTTGGCGCAAGGAACTCACAGGTGTCAACTTTGTTGGCCACACCATCACCGTCAATATCGTCTGCCGGCCCAGTAATGAAAATGGGCTGCACATACTTTAACGACCCGCCATCAGCCAAGGCTATATCAAGTGAAATAGTATGGAAGCCAATGCTTGCATACTCTGGAATTTGCAATTCAGTCGATGCAATTGAGCCGTTTTGCACCAAAACACCACCTAGCATCACAGGGTCAGAATGCAGCGTAACTTTTGCCCCAGCCACCAAGCCCGCCGATTCGAGTGCCATGGGGCGTACATGCACGCGAGCGCCCCGCTCAACAACACCACCAATACCTGGTTCCGTATATGTCCCATCGCCACTTTGGCGCAATATAATTGACGCGACCTCTGTTTTAAGTGATTTAACGGTACCAAACTCAGCAGGAACCGGCGGCTCGTGAGCGCCCAAGGCGCTCGGGCAAATAATCACGGTGCCGTCGCAGCCATCGTCGAGCAGTGATGTGCCGTTCTGGTGGTTATGTATATATTCATAAATCAGCTGGTGCCCAATCGCATTCGGATGGAATGTTTCGGTCGCAACAAGCAGTGCCGCTGACATAGGGTTATTGCTTAAGCTTTCGGCAGAGTTACGATACGTCGCACTAAGTTGTTGATATAGGTAATCTTCTACCGGCGATTTTGAGTCAATCACATCTTTGTCTTCGAACCCTAAAAGGTCCCCGGTAATAGCACCGTATATCACCTTGTTAAGGGGATGACTTACCGCGCCACTGCCCTGGCCACACATTTGTTTGCCGTCGAGTGCATGCTCAATATTGATATATTTTATACCGGCCGTTGAAGCGGCATTACGGATTGTAGCGTTAAGGTAGGTTACGCTTTTTGTTATAAGCGCCCGCTCCTGCTGGTTTAATGAACCCCCAAGGCTCCAGCAAACTAGTTGGTCATCACTTATAAATTGCGGGTACCCAACCGCATAAAAATCGGTACCTGGGGACGCCTTTTTCAGCTGTGTGTAAAATTCAAGCTGCCTATCATAATTACCCTGCAATATGTTAGCCATGTCCTGTAAACCGCTCGGCCTTGCATAGTCACACGTTTCCAGTGGGTTATTTAAAAGGCATGCCGTTAGTACCGAAGCAAAGCCAACATCATTGCCCGATACCCCAACTGTTGCTACCTTGGGGTGGTGCTGTTTAATAAACTCCACTTGCTGAACACGACCCGGGATAAAGTTTGCCCTTGCTTCTGCTTGATATTCCGGCGCATTTTGCAGCAGTTGCAAACGCGGCAAGGATGACCGATCGAATAGCGGCGTAGATTGGCCAAGATAATTAAGATTGATGCCACCCGCAATGTTTGTACTGAGTATATCGCTGCGCACCGCCCCCGAGCAGGCGACAGATTGCATATCAGCACCGCGCGAAACGCCCATGTCTTTCGCTAGCAAAAAAGGATAGGAACGGTCGCTCAGGTGGCACAATTCCCTTGGGGTACCGACCTTGTAATTGCCCAGAATATTCGTTAGTGGTAAGTAGTGCGACCCCTCGGGGTGGTAGTAATCACCTTCGCCACTAGTATACGAGTCGCCCAGTGCTATGTAGTCCATAGAATCTGGCGGGAGATAATTAGGTGCGTAGATAGTTGCCCATTTTTCGGCATCAAAATAAGTAAAGCTATCTCCTCTGGCGCTCATATGCACATCAATGAGCGTATGGTAGCCGCTGGGCTGCGAGAGCGCGTATCTTGAAGTGAAGCTTGTTAGGTCACGGCTATCACATACATGCATATAACGCAGATCTCCCAGGTTAATCTCATCATGAAATTCAACACCGCACCCTGCATTAATGTCGCTGTATACTAAAGTATCAACATTCCAGCCACCCGCAACTACATACTTTCCATCATTGCTAATGGCGAGAGTAGGCGCCGGCTTAGGTGATATATCTTGAGTTGTTCTGAACGAGTTGTTTAATAGTACTCCCTTGTGTTGGTCAAGATCTAGGATAAAAAAACCAATATTCTCACCAGCAAATACAGCGTACCTCCCGTTCTCTGAGACCGACCCGCCAAGCGCGGAGACGTCAGCATAATCACCTCGTTCACTTATCGACCGAAGCTTGTAATTATGTTCCCCTGCGAGATGGAGAATTCCATTAGAATCGACTACGTCATGTAGTAGCGGCCGTTCCATAACCGCAAGGGAGAGCGCATAATTCGCCTCCCTCGTCTGGTATAGATATATGTCACTACCTTCACCTGTGTATAATCGTCCCAGATCGACTTGTGCACTTATTACGTCTGAGGGTATCAGTGTGTCGCCAGCAATATCCCCGAATGCCACACCGGACTCTGTTACAGTTCCAAAACTTGGCCAAGTTGGATATATATAATAGTCGCGTTGGTACTCTGCATATTGAAAGCTCTTGTTTTTATACACGCACACTTGTATGTCTGGCGTTTGGTCCAGGCTCGTGTAGATATGCCCCATAATTGGGCTGATTTTTCGATACTCTGTGACACACCGCCTTGGGTACGGCGAGTTCGCGCCAAGTGCTTCGTATTTAACATCTCCGCTCGCCCACCCTGGGTCAACTGCGGTTGCGTACGCGCTTGGTATATTTATTGCGTTTACAAATGCCGCAAATGGTAGCAACACGCCACACAAAACAACGACTACTCGATTCATAGTCTCCCCTCTGTTTATCTAATGAATACGAGTGTACGCCAGCCTACGCGAATATCAAAGCATAGCCATTAATAATTTTTCAGGAAATTTTCAACTTGGGCGTGTAACATTGTTAGTTCCTGGTCGTTATTGTGATTTTTGATCGCCGAATCAATCCATGCCGCAATCGTCGCCATATCACCAGGCTTAAGGCCACGGGTTGTCAGCGCCGGCGTGCCAAGGCGTATGCCGCTTGGCCGAAACGGTGGGAGCGGATCGTCAGGCACAACGTTTGCATTCAGCGTTAAACCAATTTTATCAAGCGCCACTTCGGCAGTTTTACCGTCGATACCAAAGCTACTGTATACATTGGCGAGCAGCAAGTGGTTACTTGTACCACCTGTCACCAGCTCAAAGCCCCGCCCCTGCAGCTCATCGGCAAGCGCCGCGGCATTTTCAATCACCCGCTTTGCGTAGTCATGAAACTCAGGTTTTAAGGCCTCACCAAAGGCAACGGCCTTGGCGGCGATTGTATTCATATGTGGCCCGCCCTGCGTGCCCGGGAACACCGCACGATCAATAAGTGTCGGAATGTTTTCAAGCGTTTTTTCCGGTTTTTTGAGCGGGTTAGACACCACCCCCTTGCTTAAAATTAACCCGCCGCGCGGACCGCGTAAGGTCTTGTGTGTTGTCGTAGTAATCACATGGAACCCGTAATCGAGGGGATTTTTTGCAACACCGCCAGCAATAAGCCCCGCAATGTGGGACATATCGGCCATTAATAGCGCCCCCACCTCATTGCCAATGGCCGCAAACTTTTCATAATCTAGCTCGCGCGGGTAGGCGCTAAACCCTGCCAGGATTATCTTTGGCTTGTGTTCGAGCGCAAGTTGACGCAACTGGTCGTAGTCAATTTCACCCGTGCTGATATCTTTCATGCCATAACGAACAAAGTTATACTCACGCGCACTCCTGGTAACTGGCGCGCCATGTGTTAAGTGCCCGCCGTGACTCAAATCCATCGCCAAAATCGTGTCACCTGGTTCGCACCATGCAAAGTACACTGCTTCGTTCGCTTGTGCGCCGCTGTGGGGCTGTACATTGGCGTGGTCGGCGCGGAACAACTGTTTGGCACGATTAATCGCCAGTGTTTCTAGCTGATCGGTGAATTGTTGACCACCATAATACCGGCGCCCAGGATAACCTTCTGAATATTTATTCGTGAACTTGCTGCCAAGCGCGCGTAGCACATCATCTGACACGTAATTTTCGCTAGGTATCAATTCGAGCCCTTCGGCCTGACGCTGTTGTTCTGCCAAAATTAATGCTTCTACTTCTTTGTCTTGCATAGCGGTATCTCCAGTTTTCTATATTATAGCAGCTTGATTTTATATCATCCATGATATATTATTAGGTATATGGAAAACACCACAACTTACCTGCAGAGTATCGGCAAACTTATCCAAGAAACACGCCTTGCGCGCAACATGACCCAAGCCGAACTCGCAATCGCCCTTAACACTAGCCAAAGTGCCATTAACCGCATAGAAAACGGTGGCCAAAACATTAGCGTTGACATGCTTAGCCGGATTGGCGAAGTCCTTTCAAGCGAAATCGTGCGCCTTAATAAAGAAGGCAAGACAAATTTTGTCGTCAATGGCGGCAAAAAACTCCACGGATCGATTGAGGTAAAAACCAGCAAAAATGCCGCTGTTGGATTGTTGTGCGCCGCGCTTTTAAACAAGGGCAAAACAACCCTGCGCCGCGTTGCCCGTATCGAAGAAGTCAACCGAATTATAGAGGTACTCGAAAGTATTGGCGTTAAGTGTAAGTGGCTCCCCAATAACGACCTAGAGCTGACTCCACCGCGTAAACTCAAACTAGACCAAATGGACGTACAGGCCGCCGAGCGTACTCGCACTGTCATTATGTTTTTAGGCCCGCTGATGCACCAATATGCCAACTTTAGCATCCCGTTTGCGGGGGGTTGCAGCCTGGGCACTCGCACGGTTGAGCCCCACATGACCGGCCTTGCGCCATTTGGGCTTAGCGTCGAAGCCACGAGCACGCGCTACGAAGCGACCATGCATAAACAACAGGTTAAAAAAGATATTGTTTTGGTAGAACGTGGCGACACTGTCACCGAAAACGTCATTATGGCTGCAGCGCTTTACGATGGTGAGGTGACGATTCGCAACGCGAGCCCCAATTACATGGTGCAAGATGTATGCTTTTTTTTGCAAAAGCTTGGTGTCAAAATTGAAGGTATCGGCACCACGGTGCTAAAAATTCACGGTGTTACGCAAATTGATAAAAATATTGAATATTACCCGAGCGAAGACCCTATCGAGGCAATGAGCTTTATTGCAGCGGCCGTCGTAACAGGTAGCGAGCTGACCGTCACGCGGGCACCAATCGAGTTTTTGGAACTTGAGCTCGCCGTGCTCGAAGGCATGGGGCTCAGCTGCACCATAAGCGACGAATACCCGGCCCGAAACGGCAAAAGCCGCCTGGTTGATATCACAATCAAGCATTCAGAGCTTGTGGCGCCAAAAGATAAGCTGCACGCCATGCCGTTCCCCGGCATTAACATGGATAACCTCCCCTTTATGGGCCTGATTGCCTGTGCCGCCGAAGGCCGCACACTAGTGCACGACTGGAGCTACGAAAACCGCGCGATTTACTTTACAGAACTCAGCAAGCTAAACGCGAAAATTGATATGATTGACCCGCACCGCGTGTATATTACTGGGCCAACCCGCTGGAAACCCGCTGACATTACCGCGCCAGCTGCCCTGCGCCCAAGCGTTGTGATATTGCTGGCCATGCTTGCCGCACCAGGTAAATCTACCCTGCGCGACATTTACAGCATTAACCGTGGCTACGAAGATTTAGCCAACCGGCTGAATAGCCTTGGCGCCGATATCGAAACAACCTGGAACTAAAATAAATTCTTGGTACGCCCGACAGGATTTGAACCTACAACCTTTGGTACCGGAAACCAACGCTCTATCCAGTTGAGCTACGGGCGCATAACGTCCCTTATTATAGCAAGTAGCACCGCTATAATAAATCCAACCCATGCATATGGGTTGGATTTATTACGTAATTACGTGTTCTGCTAACTCAGCTTGTCTGTCAGGCGGTAGTAATACACATATACGAACGCCAACCACACCAAAGTACCAATTGCCGAAGGAACCAGTATGTCCGTTGCAAGCCCAAACCCATAATACGGAATTTGCGAGGCAATCATCACCGCGAACAGGCCAATACTCGCCGACACACATGATTCGGTAATTTTACCGGGCATAGTCTTTTCTGTTGAAAGGTAGTACGAAATTCCAAGCAAAACAAGCCACAACAAAAGCGGCACAATAATCACCATACCGTAAGCAGACGGGTATGGACTTGCCAGCTGCCGTATCAGCCCCCACGCGCTCCCGGCAATCAATGCAATGAGGGGAACGGTAAGTGCAATTTGGAATGGCACATATTCGTGTAACAGCTTTTGGTGGCGCTTGTGACCATATTCAATACCAATCACAATACTCACCACTAGGGCAGCAACAATGGGCCACAACGCCTGCATGGTGTCCCCAAGGTAGGGCACCTTAAGCCCTGGCATTAACGGAGCAACATAAAATTCCAAGAACATGCTAAGCCACACTGCCATAAACGCGAACAACACGCCATTATAAAAGTGCTCATACCGCGACCTTATTTTCGTAGAGCGATCACCAATCAAGAATGCCGCGAGCGGCGCTAGCAGGCCAGCGAGGGCAAACATAGCAAATACCGCTGCGCCGTTTACACCGGCCGATGACTTGAGCATGGTAAAGTACCAAACGATATTCCCCACTACTATCGACTGAACAACCAGTGCGGCAATAAATAGGCCAACCCCAAACAGGCTGACTGTTCTCATTTTATGATGTATGTGTGCGAGCTTTGTAGACTTTTTCATACTTTTACTTTAGCATAAGCGCAATAAAAAAACACAACAAATTAAGCAGCCGACCGTGCGATTTGCTAGCAATATACGGCACGCCAAGAGCTGTCAGCACTATCAGAGCCCGCGCACAGGCCAGAAGCAAAAATCAACTCGTGCCGACACCTTTTACGATTTTAGTCTACCTATCCGGCGCTTGTGCCTGAAGCGGAGCTAGCCTGCGTTACGGGTCCAACGATCACCACAAACGACGCGGTACTCGTTACCCCGGCCGGGAGGTTTGTTTGAACACTTGCGCCGCTCAAGGTACTCTTAAGCAAGGCAAGCGTATTCGGCTTTTTGCCCCCACTAATATCGTAAATTGTGTAGTGGGGGTAATTGCCCGGTATAGTGTTTGCTTCACGGTTCACTACTATACCAACTCCTGATAGAGTGTCGCCCACCTGCGCAGCCGCACCCGGGGCTCCGCTTCCGTTCAATACATCAACCGATGCCGCCTCGCCAATCGCTGGCGCGTTCCCCTTTAGCAGCTGTTTAGTGAATGCCTGAAGGCCACTGTAATCTTCCAGGCCGGCTATTGGGCGAACGATACTTGACCCATCAGGCCCAGTGCCAGTGGTAAGGATATTTGGGTTATCGGTCATAATATCGATCGAGGTAATATTTTGATTTGATATTTCCTTGATGGCTGTAACAAACGTCTTTACTTCCGAAGTATCGATATTGGTATGTAAGTTAGCGCCCATTGCATCAAGTAGATTGATCACATTTAAGGGGTTTGCAAGAAAGCCGATACTTGTCGCCTTATCTTTCGTCGCCATAATAATCTTCCTCTGGTTTTCCTCACGGTCAAAGTTGCCTCGAGGCAGCCCATATCCGCCAGAGTCATTACGCGCCTGGGCGAGCCACATAGCATCAGTACCAGTTAAATGGACCGGGCCATTCGGATATTTCACAAGGTAGCACTTGTAGTTGCAACGCCAGTCAAAGTTGCGATCAAGGATACCACGAGGGTCTGGACTATTTATCGTAATGTCAATGCCGCCAACGGCATCCACCACTTTCTGAATAACTGCAAGGTTCATATGGACAACGTATTGGATATTTATCCCGGTTACACTCCCCACTTTTTCGGCGGTGAGGTTTTCAGCAGTTGCCTCATCGTTTTGCGTTGTCGATAGCCCGCCAAGATTACTGCCAAGCGCACATTCGTAAACAGCGTTGATCTTGCCGCTATAGCCGGCCACACAGGGTTTAGCATAGGTCACCCAAAGATCGCGCGGAACACTCAGCAGGAACACTCGATGGGTCTGACGGTTAATACTGGCAACCATCATAGAATCAGTCAACTCGGCACCGGGATGATTCGGGTCGCTCTCGGAAGTACCCAATAGTAAAATATTGCTATTGCCATATTGGTCAGTTTTAAGGGGAGTTTCGGGAGCCAATAAAATACTCAGGGCATTGCCTTTAAAGACTTTCCCGGTGGCTGCGAACAGCCGATAGCCAACGAATCCCAGGGTACCAAGGATAACAACGACAATCAAAAGGGCCATCCATCCAAAAATACGGCGCCTAAGCGACTTTAGCTTTTTCGCGCCCTTCACGCGCCCTCGCTTTTTTAAGGTAAGTTCGGCGTTAGCATCAAGGCCATCGATAGGGCCCATCAGTTCCTCTTGCCACGGCGTCGGCACACCCGTATCCTGCTGGGTAACGGCGCCATCATCTATCGCAACAGCTGCCATCGACTGAGACACTGTCCCGCGCGGAACACGAGGCGGCTCCGACTGAGCTGCAGAATGATAATAATAAAACCCATCAATAGTACGACGTTTTTGAACCATAAGCTCTCACTATTATACCCGGATATAACCAACCACGAACTAATCCGGCACAAAAACCAGCCCCTGCTGGTCAATGGGCCCGTTGTCGGTGTGTCGTTGGTTCATAAGCGAGTGGCCTCTGATGATAGCGATAGGTAGGCGATACAACAGGAACCACCGGTGACTTAAAACCTATTGGATTTCGCTTGTATATCTGACGCTTCATGCCGTTACTGGCAATTTCCTTAAACTCAATTATGCTCCGCTCTACGCTCGACTCGGCTATGCCAGGCGCATGAATAAAGGCGCCCGCTGCTGCAACAATACCGACATGCGTCGGGAACGTTCCCTTTCTAGAAAAGAATAAAAGATCACCAGGCTGCCTATATTCATCATGGACACCGATTCCATAGTGGTCCCAGAACTCGTTGGCATGCCGAATTGGTCGCCGCAGGCCATCCATTCCGATATAGTCGGGGATACTCAGCCCGGCCTCTTGTAGCACGTATCTCACAAAGCCCGAACAGTCAAAGCCATCCGTTGGTGATTGACCATACTCGGGGTGCCCTGAATTATATTTTATTGATGGTGCACCAACAAGGTCTGATGCAATATTAACGATTGCTTCTCGAAATGTTTCTGCGATAGACTCCAATACATATTAGGTTGATATGACAAGATATCAACCGTAGCTAAACGAAGCTAGACCAGGTTGTAATGTGTTTATTGCATAACATAATAAAATCCTACATACGCGGCACACGGTGCATGCCAAACGAATAATTTTGGTAGCCTTTTACGACTACGCTCGTACTTATTTTAGCACGAAGTGCTGAAGCTCAGCCCCGACGCCTAGCGCGGGCAAGCCCGCGCTGCGCCCCGCCAGAAAAACCGTCCCTTGCATTATTTTTGAGATTTCCCCCGCCGTATTTTTTCTTTTCAGTTGAAAGGGTCGGATTTTTCTGTCGGTTCGCCCACCGCAAGCGGTGGAGGCGTCGGGGCTTCGCTCGGGCGGCAGAGCCGCCGCGCTAAACCGCGCGGACAGACTTATGACCTAGCGGCTCATTATTCATAAAGCTGCCTATGGCTAGTTTTGCCAAGTTGTAATCTGCAAGATGACGAGCCACGTCAAATGGTCGACGCAATCTCTCTTGCGTAGTTGACGGAACGGAATCAGCATAGCCTCTGATTTCATTCCAATCTACGTCGACAAAGAACCTCGCTACTGCATCCTTCGCATTTTCATAGCTGGAGACATCCGCCAAACTACGAGGACTGATATCCGGGTGGCTCGATTCGTCCCAAGTGCCTTGAGTGATTTGCATACATATATCATTCACTTTTTCTCGTACCGCGCATCGGGCAAGATAGAGCATTGCGTAGAAATCTCCTCGCTCATAATTACTCCTGACCTCTTCAGCGATTCTATCTATTGTGTCGATGTCTGGCAGTTTTACCTCTTTATGCAGGAAGGTATCGAGTTCACCTCTTGAATCAGCCGCCTTGAAATGACGAATACGCGCTTTGATATGATCGGTCATGTCGACTCTTCCCATATGCATAAAGAAGGCATCTTGCGCAATCTTTATATCATTCTTGCTGATCATACGGTTCATGATACTGTCTGTTGCCTGATTTTGTCCGGCATGCATACCCTTGCTTCGCTCAACATCAACTAACATCAGTGATGCTTTTACCCAGTCACGCCTATCAATTCCATGTCTCGCTAAAGTATGACGAACTTGAGGCAGCTGGTCTCCGTCAAATATCTGATACAGCAGTCGTTCCTCATAAGTCAACTCGCCGAACTCGGCTTCGACTACCTCTATAGGATATGGTCTATATCGAGCGCCGACGATGATTGCTTCTTTATTCCACAGGGCGTCAAGTGAATCTGTAAATCGGAATATATCTGCATCCGTCAGGAAAATACGATCGATATCACGACTTGACGCTATATCGATAATGTCATCCATTGCTCTCGCTTGACTTAACTTGTCGCCCAAAGATAGCTCAACTTCCGCATTGTAATCGCTCTGATTTACCGTAAGACTGGGCGTTACGCCAGATGCGGTATCTGGACCATTTACTCTAACAACCACGGAGGCGTCGATTGCAAGTTTTGCTAGGCATTGGTCGATGTTGCGAAGCGTAATGTCAAGGCACTCTTGTCCCTCCTGCTCGTAGAATGGGACTCCTACCAGTGTTCGCTCACTCATAGTCCCTGCCTCCTCTCTAATATTTCATAGGATGCATCGAGAACATCGCCCGCGTCATAGTCGTCTGGCATTTGCGGATGATGCTGTATTGCACTCAAAGTCGCCGCTCTGTCGTGTGGCATTGCGGCTAGAAATGCAAAGTGTCTGATATCACTTTCTCGCACCGGTCGTTTTTGATCTAGGGCAACGCCAGAAATGCGAAGCGCCCATGTTCCAATTGCGAACGGCAGCGACTTAACGGAAAATATATGTTCATGTTGGTTCGTCTCCCGAAGCGCCATCTGTACTGTCGGGACAATAACCTCATGACTGCCTTTACTTGGAAGAGCGAAGTTAGTACCGTTACTGTCTTTAAGAAAGCTCTCATACCTTACGAATTGCATTTCTACCTGTGTTGAGCCATATTGATGAGGATACTGATATTCCAGTCTATCGTCCGTTTGCTTTGTTAATTCCGCCTCACTCGCGTATGTTTGCAGAAATGCTGCCGTCCTCCCTAGTGCGGTCGGGATATCCGTCGTAAACACATTGGCATCAATATCGTTATGTTTTACATCGGCACCGGTCAATGCATCTATAGAATAACTGCCGGTAAGCACGAAAAAGTCACGCTCGGTCCCCACGAGCGTAGATACTTCTGACGCTATCTGTATATCGGTATCTCTTTGGTTAGGTGTGGTGGGCATGGCTGTAAGTCTCTTGGTCAGCGTATATACTGCTTTTCTATAAGTTCTCTCGTGATTGGAAGTAGCGTTAACTTCAGCGCATCATCTAGGTTAAAAAGTTTAAGGTCCTTGACAAATGTTTCGTCACTATCAGAGAAATATTCAAAGCCAGGAAATTTAGCCGTAAAAAAATGGACTTTTGCGACAATTCTATGGTCTTCAAACGACAGGCCTCCCATAAACTGTAATCTATCTTTTTTTTGCGACACTGGATATCCTACTTCTTCAAGTATCTCTCTTTGAATAGCATCTTGTGGTGTTTCACCATCTTCTACTCCACCACCAATAAACTCCCACATCTCACTATCTGCGTCAGCGCGTCGGTTTAGTAGCACTTTATCGTTACTGATAAATGCGAGTAGCGCAACCTCTATATCCTTCTTGACAGAATCCATGTGTATTTTATATCATAAATATAGTATAGTATCAAGGTTTTGGAGCAGATAGAGATAATGTCAGAAATAGTAGTTGTCCATGGTTATGTCGGGTCAGGAAAATCCACGCAGTGCTCTAGGCTCGCGTCTGACGGTTTAGATGGTGTTAGGGTACAGCACATATCAGCAGGGAATCGTCTGCGTGCCATAAGAACTGGAGGTGAGGCATCCGAGTTTTCCCAATATATCAATGCCCCTGACGCGCCTTCACCCCTGCCAGACTGGGTTGTTGAAGGTACTATTTTTGAACCACTTGATAATAGCGATGACACACTGGCTCTTATCGATGGATACCCGCGGCATCCGGAAGCTGTTGAATCGTTTCATGAAACAGTCTCACGACGCCGCCATAAGCTACTCGGCACTATTGCTATGCAGTTACCTATGGACATCAGTGTAGACCGCATAGTAGCACGAGGAAAAAGAGATGGCGAAAGATTGCAGGGCGAAGATCTACGAGAATTTGCCAAGCATCGCTACCAGCTAGACACGCAAACTACAAACTTGGCAATTGACGCTCTACGCAGGATTGCACTCACAAGATTCGTGGATGCGTCAGGAGACATACCAACCGTGCATTCAAGATTTGTCGAAGAGATAAAACACTTACGCCAGCAAAATGGTTAGCATGTTTGGCTACAAACAACGCCACCGACAGAAAAATCCGACCCTTTCAACTGAAAAGAAAAAATACGGCGGGGGAAATCTCAAAAATAATGCAAGGGACGGTTTTTCTGGCGGGGCGCAGCGCGGGCTTGCCCGCGCTAGGCGTCGGGGCTGAGCTTCAGCACTTCGTGCTAAAATAAGTACGAGCGTAGTCGTAAAAGGCTACCATTTTTGGACAAATTGGAGATTTCGGGCGATTTTCGCCCGTTTTTTCTTGGGGGGAGAAATTTCTAGGGCAGCCGTTGGCTGCACTTTTTTGGATTTTAGCCGCCGATGGCGGGTTTCTGGTAAAATAAAAGAGCATACAAACTAATTCGGAAGTCTTTTTGATAGCTTAAACGGCTGTCTCGGACAATTCTAGGCTTCCTAGTTTGTATGCAACCGAGGCAGCCATTTAAGTTTAAGGGGGCAACTATGCAAGAACTACTAGCTAACATTGTGTACTTCATCTATGTACGCAAAAGTACCGATGTGGAAGATAAACAGGTGCTATCTGTTGAGGCACAGATTGTGGAGCTGCGTAAGTTTGCCGCCGACAATAACCTCAAGATTGCGGGGGTTATCATAGAGAAAAAGTCCGCCAAGACCCCCGGACGACCCAAGTTTAACAAGATGATGAAACGCATACAAAACGGCGAAGCAAACGGGATTTTGTCGTGGCACCCTGACCGTCTTGCTCGTAACTCGATTGACGGCGGACAAATTATCTACGCACTCGATCAAATGCGTTTGCAATCGCTCAAATTCCCGACATTTTGGTTTGAAAACACTTCTCAAGGTAAGTTTATGCTGTCTATGGCATTTAGCCAATCGAAATACTATGTAGACAGTTTGTCCGAGAACACAAAACGAGGGTTGCGACAAAAAGTCCGACTTGGACACTATCCGAGTATCGCCCCTATTGGCTACATAAACGACGTGCGTAAGAAAACAATCATTGTAGACAAACGGCGTTCGCCGTTTGTTATTGAAGCGTTTGAGCTGTACGCTGTAGGCGATAAAACGCTGCAAGATATTGCCGACTTTCTATACAGCAAAGGTATTATGACTAAAGGCAAAAAACCGCTTAGCAAAGACCAGATTAAGTATATGCTGACAAATCCGTTCTACTATGGACATTTTCGCTACGGCGGTGAGGTGCATGAGGGAAAGCACAAAGCTATCATAGAAAAGAAGTTGTTTGACCGAGTGCAAGCAGTGATCGCCAAACGTTGCCACCCGCAAAAGGGTGTAACTGCTCCACAGGTATTCTGCGGACTGATGACATGCGGTATGTGTAACATGGCAATCACTGCCGAAAAGAAAGTGAAACACCAGAAAAACGGTAATGTGCATGAGTATGTATATTATCGGTGTACTCGAAAAAACAAAGCTGTGAAATGCACCGAGCCGACCATAACCGAGCCAGATTTAACGGTGCAATTATCTGACATCTTGCAGAGCTACGCTCTGCCAAAGTCGTGGGCTAACGCCCTCAACGACATGCTCAACAACGACGAAAAGAAAGCAGAGCAAAGCTCTGCCGTGTTCATCGCTAACGCTCAAACACGGATTGCGGACTTACAGGAAAAGCTAAAACGGTTGTTAGATAGCTATTTAGACCAAGACATTGACCAACCAACCTACAAAGCCAAGCAAGCCGAACTGATGAGCGACAGGAAGTCTTGAGAGGAACAAGTGAGCAAGCTAACGCTTGCCGCTAATGCGTGGATTGAACCTATGCGATATTGGATTAAACAAGCGTCTGACCTCAATAGAATTGCAAAAAGTGCCGAGCCGAGAGCTATAAAGTCGGCTTTTGCTGAAATCGACGGATTGAACCTATTTCTAAAATCCAAAAAAGTGCAGCCAACGGCTGCCCTAGAAATTTCTCCCCCCAAGAACATTTGGGTTTTGCTCCGCAAAACCCAAGAAAAAACGGGCGAAAATCGCCCGAAATCTCCAATTTGTCCAAAAATGGTACCCCGAGCTGGAATTGAACCAGCGACCTTAGGCTTAGAAGTCCTCTGCTCTATCCAACTGAGCTACCGGGGCATATCAACAGTATACCAAGAAAACACTCCCCGTACAGGGGAGTGTTTTCTATGGGGCGAACGATGGGTCTTGGCCACGTTCCGCGACCCCGCGAGTCAGTCAAATGAGCATAGCTCATTTGTGACATCGCCTTGCGGATTGCCACAGGCAATCCTCACCCACGACCCTAGGGTGGGTTCAAGTTACCCTAACCCTTCCATAGAAAATACCCAGGGTAAACCTGGGTATTTTCTATGGGGCGAACGATGGGTCTTGAACCCACGACCTCCGGTTCCACAAACCAGCGCTCTAACCAACTGAGCTACGTTCGCCATACCGATCGTTTAGGTGCTATTGTATTGCCGATACGCGGAAATACTAAGGTATTGTAGCAAATTGACGTATCTTTGTCATCTGTTTAGCGCTGCCACACCAAAACGACATTATTACCAAGCCGACAGGCCACCTTATCATTTATTATATAGTCGGAGTTTGCTATACTTTAGCAGTTATACGCGGGTGTAGTACAGCGGTTAGTATACAAGTTTTCCAAACTTGGGATCGGAGTTCGATTCTCCGCACCCGCACCAAACGAGAGCAGACTTTGGCGGCATTTGCCGCTTTTTTGTTATTATGTAGTCACTATGAATATCCTTTTTATATGTAACGGCAATGTTGCACGGAGTCAAGAGGCAGAATTATTTTTTAATTCATCAAAACTGGCTGGCACTATGCACGCAACAAGTGCCGGCATAAACGTGAGAATAGGCAAGCCGATTGACCCAATTGTTATCCAGGTCATGGCCGAAGCTGGACACACGCTAGAAGGTGCAAAACGCAAGTTTGCGGACAAGCGGCGGGTAGACGCGGCTGACCTTATTGTCTCATTTGTGCCCAAGGACAAACTGCCAGCGCATATACAATCCCACCAAAAAATCGGGTTTTGGCAGGTTGACGACCCACGCCACCAATCGCTGGAGTTCCACCGGTGTGTTCGTGATCAAATAAAAGAACGGGTTGATACACTAGCAAATGAGCTACGCTAACTTTGAGCAATGCTTTCAGCGAGCGCCGTATTATCAAATACCTTTTGCACATCTGCTAGGTTAAGGTGGAGCGACTGACCGGCACTAAGCTCACCGGCTAACATACTTTTGGCGACCGTGTTTTCGACCGCTTTTTGCACCACCCGGCGCATTGGCCTGGCGCCAAGGCGTGGATCATAGCCCTTATCCACCAAAAATCGCTTTGCCTCATCATCAAGTTCCACTGTCACCTTTTGCTGCTCGAGCGTTTTGTTCACACCAGCCAAAATCATATCCAACACCTGCACCAGCTCGTCTTTGGTAAACGGCCGAAACACCACGATTTCATCAAAGCGGTTTAAAAACTCAGGCCTAAACTGGCCGCTATTAATCAGCTCGTCGGTAAACTGCTGTTCAAATTGTTCAACCTGGTAACCGCGGTCAATATATTCACGAATGCGGTCAGCGCCAGCGTTACTGGTGGCGACAATAATTGCGTCCCTAAAGCTTATGTCGCGGTTTTTTACATCACGCAAAATGCCTTCATCGAGCAGCTGCAGCAGGGTGGCCAATACTTCGGGCGCAGCTTTTTCTATTTCGTCTAACAGCACCACGCTAAACGGTTGTTTCATCACCTGAGCGGTCAGGCTCGTTGGGTCGTCGGCGCCATCGGCAATTAGGCGGTTCACGTCGCTCGGCTGCACATATTCGTTAAGGTCTACCCGTATTAGGCGCCCCTCGCCACCAAAGTACACATCGGCGAGCGCCTTACTCAATTCGGTTTTACCGACACCAGTCGGGCCAAGGAACAAAAAGGCCCCTATTGGTCGGTTTTGGTTACGGACCCCCGCCCGCGCTCGGCGCAATGCGTCGCTTACTACGCCCACGGCACGGGATTGGTTGACCATACGCTCGTGGATCAGTGACTCCATATTTAAAAGTCGCTGCCTATCATTCGCATCGTGCGCAACGCTTACTTTAACGTCCATGGTTTTTTCAATCGCTTGCTGAACGGAATTGATCGTGACCAACCCTGCCTCATGGTACGCGGCCGAGCTTTCGGCCAGCTTCATCGCACGGCCCGGCATGTCTAAATCATGCACGTAGCGCTCGCTTAAGCGGTAGGCCTCTTTTAACGCTTGGTACATGTAGGTAACCTTTTGGCGTATTTCAACGTACACAATTTGCTCTTGCAGCACCGCCATCGTTTCCTGCTTTGTCGCTGGAGCGATATTAATACGGTTTAACGAATTAGCAAGCGACGGGTTACGCTGGCTGACCTGTAGGTATCGCTGTTCGTCCATACTTAAAATCATGCGCACGTTGCCTGCGTTTAAAATTGGCTGCAGCACATTCGTGAGATCAACCGCCCCGATACCTTCTTCGAAAAACAGCTGGGCATTGTCGAGGCACAAAATAATGTTTTTGGCAGTGTAGGCTTCGGACAGCACCCGCATAACCAAATCTTCGAGTTGCCCTCGGCCCGGCGCAGCGGCAATTAAGGCGCTCGAATCAAGCATAATGACCTGCCGGAATTTTAAGTTGCGCGCAAGCTTGCTATTTGCATCGAGCAACTTATCTGCGAATGCGTGGATTATTGATGTTTTACCAACGCCTTCTTTACCTACCAAAACCGCGTTTTGGCGCCCATCGTTGCTGAATGTCGTGATAAGCTGGCTAGTTGCATTGGCGTGCGATTCGATATCAACCGTCACGATACCACCCGCCGCATTAATCTGTTGGCTAATATTGGTGCCAAAGTGGCTCAAAAGCGGCGTAAAGCCAAACGACCAATCACGAGCAATGCCGCCAGTGCGACGTGGCGTGCGGTAATGCTCAATCATACTACGCAGGTACTGCTCCCACTCAATCCCCGCATCAATATCGGCATCGTCAAGGTTAATTTGAGCAATAATCGACTCATACCCAGGGTAACTCCGTACGATCGCCGCGGCTAAAATACTCGCCGTAATGTGCGGCGCAGCGTGCGACTGCCTAATGTTTTCGGCTCGACGGAACAGCTCGGGCGTCTGCGCCGGGTCATCACTCGCAAGCTGCTGCAAAAAGACTGGCGTGATACCAAGCCGCGCACCCATAAAGTGGCCGCTACTCACCTTTCCTACTGCCGTCGCAATAGAATGTGGCGTTGGGTTTTTGGGCAGCTGCCCCAATACATCGCCCGATAGGAGGGCGTCAATTGTATCACTCTTACCCGCAGGCAAGTGATGCAACTCGTCGGTGTACCAATCATGGACCATTTGCGGCACAACCGCTAACCCAAGCAAAAACCACCCGATTGGAATATGCAGTACCAGCAGGGCGATAGCTATCAGCAACAGCCCTACAGCAACGGCTTGAGTTGCACGCCCCAACGGCCCGCGCAACCTCCAGCCTATTCGTGCCCGCTTTGCACGAGCGCTCGAATAATCAAACCCGGTACCTACCATGGCATCCACCCCACTAGCCCGGCAACAAGACCGATGACTGGGAAAAATGGAACGATTGCCCAAACCATGAGTGCAACCACCCCCGCCACGCTGTACAACACAATGGCAGCCAAGCCAGCGATAATTAAAATTGTGCGCATAAACGCCCCAATAAAACGCGAAATTAGTCGATCCGTAAAGGCTCGCCAACGAAATGAGAGTGGCCCATCCACTTGTTGGGCTGAAATTTGGCGAAAGGGCGAAAACCACGTTTTAACTAGTAGGTCGACCGAAAAATAGTCGTAAATACTTAATGCCCGCCCCTTAGCATACAAAAACTGGCGCGCCCACCCTTCTCCATACCACCACTGGAGCAAGTCAACTATAAACATGACCGTATTATAGCATGGCGGTGCGTTATAATAGGCCCTAGTGAAACAGCAGATAATTACATTACTAGGTAAGGGAGTGCGCGCCGCATCCCGGCTTCGTGGTGGCGGTGGCTCAGCACTGCCTGGATTAGTAATTGAGCGGGTTGACCCCAGTTTTTTGAAACGTTCCTTGAGTCAGTTGGTGTACGGCACCGTGCTTATAAGCGGCACAAACGGTAAGACTACAACGACCAAAATGGTGGTTGAGTTGCTTGAAAGCCAGGGCCTAAGGGTATTCACAAACCGCACGGGCAGTAACTTTACCCGCGGTATTGTCGCTGCGGTAATTGAGTCAGTAGATAAAAAAGGTAACCTACCATTTGATATAGCCGTATTAGAGTTAGACGAAGCTTACGCGGTTAAGTTTTCTACTCAAATTCAACCAACGTATTCATTATTTTTGAATGTATTACGTGATCAACTGGACCGCTTTGGCGAAATTGACACCACCGCAGATATGCTCCATACAGTCGCCACCCGAACCACGAGGGCAATCGTGCTGAACCGTGATGACCCACGGCTCGGGAGCGCCCATTTTACAGATGGCATAAAAGCAAAGATCCGTACTTTTGGTGTTAGCCGTGACCTGGCAAAGCAGTTCCCAACTGACGACCAAATCCACGCCGGCACTGTAAAAAATGGAGTAATGGCCGAACAACCGGTTGGGCCCACCGATGATACGTGCCTTGACTCAATCACGGGCAAGGCAGCCACTATTGCATACGACAAAAAGAGACACACTGTTGAGCTAAGGCTAAAGGGCCTGTTTAACGTTCAAAACGCGACCGCCGCAGTAGCGCTTTGCCGCGTAATCGTGGGCCCACAGATCAACGAAAACAAAATGCTGCAAACGCTCCAGCAGGTACAGCCGGCATTTGGACGCGGCGAGGATATAGTCGTCAACGGCCAAACGGTTGAGCTTGTCCTTGTAAAAAACCCCTCCGGGTTCCGCTTAAGCCTTGCGTCATTCAACGCTGAACATGTCGCGACCATGATTGCAATCAATGACAACTATGCTGATGGCCGGGATATGAGCTGGCTGTGGGATGTTGATTTTGAATCACTTGCAAAATCTGGGGTCACAACCGTGGGCGGCATACGCGCATACGATATGGCCCTACGGCTACAGTACGACGAAGTCGAAGTAAAATATGTCGAGCCATCCGTTCCCCACGCGCTGGAGCATTTTTTGGCGACGGCTCCCGATATGCCAAAGCGCATATATTGCACCTACACCGCAATGCTTGCGATTCGCAAGCAGTTAAGTAAAATCACTACTGTGGAGAAAGTACTATGACAGAAAAAACTATTCGCCTTTTGCAACTTTACCCACGCGATATGAATATTTACGGTGACTGGGGTAATACGCTTACGCTAAAACGGCGCCTTGAATGGCACGGCTATCAAGTCGAGCTTTTAGAGCATAATCCTGGCGATCAATTCCCGCCAGATGTCGATTTGATTGTTGGCGGCGGCGGCCAAGACAGTGGCCAAGACGTTATACAGGCCGACCTTTTAAACCAGGGTCCCAAGCTCCTCGCGCTTGCAAAATCTGGAGTGCCCATGCTTATGATTTGTGGCATGTACCAACTATTTGGTAAATTTTTTAGAACCCGCGAAGGCCACACCATTAACGGCATTGGCCTGTTCGATATCGAAACCTACGGGGGCAGCGAACGAATGATCGGCAATATTGTCACAAAAAGTAATCTTTTTGGTGACATTATTGGGTACGAAAACCACAGCGGCCGTACAATGCTAGGGAAAGCTGCGCAGCCATTTGGCACCGTGTACCGTGGAGCTGGTAATAACGGTAAGGACGCGACGGAGGGCGCCGTGTGCCATAACGTGATAGGCACCTACTTACATGGCTCGTTGCTGCCTAAAAACCCCGCCGTTGCCGACTGGCTTATCGAAAAGGCGACAACTCGCAAATTCGGCGAGTTTACCGCAACAGTGGTCGATGATCGCTTTGCGTCCGAAGCGCGACGGATTGCCGCTAGCCGCCCCCGTTAGTTAGCCACCAACGTATTGCATCTTGATTACGCGGAGTAGTGACGGCTGCTGTACCAAATAAGTGCGAACAACCCGCCAGCCCACCGGCACATTCGATGCCACGCCCCTAGGCTCCGAGGTAATATACCATGCAATGGAATGCCGCTTGCCAAACGCCGCAAGATTAACAATCTTATGCGAAGTTTCACCGCGCAGCATCGCATACGAACCATCGGTCGTGCTGTCTTGCGATTGAAAATACACCTTATGCCCCGGCAACTGATAGTAATCTGCCGCATAGTACCGGCCGGCATAATCAGTAATTACTGGTTCGGTGCCCCGCGCATGGCGTGCAATTAGCTGCATGGCTTGACGCATCGTATGCACGCTGCCGTTATCTTTATTAAAATTACCAATGACATACACCTGCACGCAACCAATAACAAGCGTCGCCATTGTCACAATAAAAATACCTTTTGCAAATAGCGCCCGTGACGGCATGCGCCACATATCCGCAAGGGCAATACCGATCGCCATAAACCAAAAAGTGATTGAGGAAAGCAAATACCGATCAACAAATGCCGGTTGCAGCGGCGGCATTGACCCCAAAAATAATAACAGCGGAGGAACAAGCGCCGTAACCAAAACCAGTGAATACGCCTGCCGCTTGCTCCTATCGAGCGACCGGCGGGCAAACAACACCGCGTATACTGTCACCACAACAACTGCAATAAGCAAAACAGCAAACCAGCCCTGCACCGCGCTACTATCGTAATACGTGTACATATTGCTAATGAGGTTAGGAACTGTGTTAATTGTAACCGAAGGCACCCAAAAACCAGTCGTTTGAATATGTAAAAACTGCCATATCATAAATGGCAGCCATGCCGCATACAGCAAGAGCGCCGTAAGTAGAGTGGTGCCATAACCCCGGCGCAGTGTACTCCGCACTGTTTTGGGTACGGTTGCGGCGCGGTTTTGCCACAACAACCACAAGCCCTGCGCAACCCAAACCATCAACGACAAATAGTGTGTAAACATGCCAACTGCAATCAGCACCCCGTATGTCACCCAGGCGCCGCGGGATTTGTGACGAACCGCATAGGCAAGCGCCGCGGTCGCTGCCACGACAATACATACTTCCATGGTATACATACGGGCTTCGATACCATAGCGAAACAACATGGGCGAAAACGCCAATAAAACCGACGAAAATACCGCACTCCGACGCGAAAAGAGCGCCCGTACAAGTACATACGCAATAGCGATAGCGATTAGCAAGAACACCAGGCTTAACGATCGCAGTGCCAATTCAGAGCGCCCAAACACCATGCACCACACCTTTAGCACCCAGTAGTAAAGCGGCGGGTGGACATCCGCAATGGTATAGCGTGCAATATCAAAGAATGAATGCCGGCTTAGGTGCTCGCTGAATGCTTCATCAAACCATATACTCCAACGAGTAATATTGCTAAGGCTAAGCGCGGCCGCGGCACTCAGGCTTGCAGCAATTGCAGCCCAATCTTTCCAGTCAAGTAATGCGCGTAATTTACGAATGTGTTTCATAGGTGACAACTGTTAACCCACCTTTTGTATAGGTTGCGGTTTTTGTATACGTTGCCGCAACATTTAGCTGTGGTTCGCCATAGTACACATAATAAAGCCGTTTGCCCATGGGTAGAATATTTTTACTTGCCAGCCGTAGCGGACTATTACTATACGGCGCGTAGCCGCCGCCTAGCGTTGCCCACTGGCTATAAAAATGAGTGGAACAACTCGTGGGCAAATAATACGAAAGCTCGGTCTCAACATACGGGTCTGCGGCGACAACTGTTGCGCCGTTACAGTCAATGGTGTGCGCAACTTGCGCGACAGCTGGTTTTTGCATGCGCTGAAAATTATAGTTCCCTACAACCGCAAGCTGATACACCCCCGCAAGCATAGAGCCAGCCGCCAGTACATACACCACCATGCGGTGGGCTTTGGGCATTTTTTTCGTTACGGCCGCTGTAATAACGCCAAACAGCATAATAAGCCCGATTGCGACCTGCGAAAGGTATCGCTCCACATACATTGGGCGTACCAGCGAAATGACCATAAATAATACTATTGGCACGGCAATATATAAGGTAAGCAGCAACAGGTGCTCCCGGAGCTTGCGCTGGCGGTAGGTATAGCGCCATGCCCACACCGCGCCAACAATGGCCGCGATAAGCACGAGCGTGCCGGCTACGCCCACTTGCCACAGCGGCTCATATAAAATATTAAACGACACCGCGCCAAGCAACTGCTCAATATTCATGGGCTGGCCAATATTGGCAAGCGAGCCATTACCAATCTGCCCAATAAACTTTGGCAGCCACGGCACAAATAATATAAATGCCCCCACGTAGGCCCGGGCCCACGGCAACAACCATACCTGTTTTAAGTGTTTGCGGTCGACATAGGCGAGCCAGGCCACATGGGCAAGCCACAGCAGCGCCAACTGGTAGAGCGTCAGCATACCAACCGCCACCAACACACCATACAAAATCCACCGCCATGCATAGCGCCCAGCATCAGCCCGTGCGGCCACAAGCACATATGTTGCTGCCACGCCGATTAATGAGGCGAGCGCGTACATGCGGATTTCAAAGCCATACCGTAAAAGTAGCGGCGCAATTGCTGCAAGAATTACCGAAAATATAGCAGCACGGTCGCCAAACAAACGGCGAACAAGCAACCCCGCCACAACCAATGCGCCCCCCATAGCAAGCTCACTCAGCAAGCGCAAAGATACAGCGCCCCAACCGAATAGGCTCCCCCACGCATGCAAAAGAATATAATACCCGGGCGGGTGCGTATCAAGGCTCACCAGGTGGATAATATGACCCACGCCCTGCTTTGCCACCAAAATGCTATACGCTTCGTCAAACCAGACGCTCTGGTGAATGCCAATCCAAAAGCTAATGCCCATTGCAAGCACTGCGCTAATAACAATATAGGCCACTATCGGCACACGATTTTTTCGAAACAAGTTCATATGCTCGTATTGTACACGTATTACGGCGGCGGCGTATAGATTTTTATACTGTTATCACGTATAATACCTCAGTACATTCGTATTTCGGAGTGTGGCGCAGCTGATAGCGTGAGGATTGCCCGGTGGCAATCCGCAAGGCAATGCCACAATTGAGCTATGCTCATTTGCCTGGCTTGCGGGGCCGCGAAACGTGGCCGCGGTTTGGACCAACCGCCTAAAATACTATAAAATGGTTCAGGTACATATTTATTTCGGGGTGTGGCGCAGCTGATAGCGCGCGCGGTTTGGGACCGTGAGGTCGCAGGTTTGAATCCTGTCACCCCGACCAAGAAGAATTATTGTCTAAATCCACCATCATATTGTATGGTGGATTTAGCTTTATAACAGATACAGCGTTGTCTGCGACACGTAGGTTCAACACCACTTCTTTGTATACTGCGTCTTCTTCAATCAAATCTGTGGTATTCAACACTGTTTTCAGATAAGAATTAACAAGTTCAACGAATTGCTCACGAGTAGGCAATGCACTATTGAGCTTTGCTAGCTCTTTATTCAGGTTCTCGATGCTCGCCGTATTAGTAGTAATGAGGTTCTGGTAATGCTCCAGCTTACCCTTATGGTGCTTCTTGTAATCATCCAGACTGATAACCTGCAAGTTCTGATACTTTGCATACATAACTTCGTTCTGTTTTAGCTCAGCCTTGGCATCTACGAGCTTGCGTTTTGCAATCTCTCTATCGACTACTAGCTTTTGTTCTAGGCGACCTATATAGAGCTTGTACGCCTTAAGGGTATTCTTTGTGAGGTGCCGTAAAGTCCACTCGATGTGAGCGGTAATGTACTTCATACGTACGGTCTTAGGCAGCTTTTTACCATACTGTTCGATAGCTTTTTTATCGTCGTGTCGCAGGCACTCCTTGTTTCGGCAATAAAAGCTAAGCATCCAGCTACCAGCATTTTTACCTCTATGGATTTTCGTACGTTGGAAGGTCATTATCCTGTCGCAATAATGGCAAATAACTTTCTCACGAAGCAAGCCAAAGTCTAATCTTTTTGCAACGCTCGCACGTCCTACAAACTGCTCATTAAAGCTATTCGACATATTTTGGCTCAGTGCTATGTACTCGTCGGTTGTGATGAGAGGCAGGAAGTCATACTGCTCGTTCAGATTGGCTATATTGTCGCCGTATTTATACACTCCGCAATAGAACGGGTCATTGAATAAAAGACTGACTGACTTTTTATCCATCTTGGCGATTTTATATTCGTCATCTTCAGACTTCCGATAGCTAAAGTGGGCATCATTCAGGAAGTCGGCAACTTCTTGGTTTGTTTTGCCGTCTTTTAGCCTCATATTGACCGCCTGACGCAACAATCGCCAGTTATTGCTATCAGGTATAAAATGACCCGAGACATCCACGTAGTAGCCTCTCTTTATTTGCCCTACGTATTTACCATCACCAATGGCACCAGTAATGCCTCGTAATACATCGACAGCTAATTTATCCGAGTATTGTTTAGATGTAGCAAACAGTATTCCAAGTAACATTTTCCCATTTGGTGAGTTGTCGAATTGGTATGTCTTGAAGTGCAAGTCTTGGATTTGCTCAACATCAATCATTTCAATTATTTCACCCGCTTCTTTCATATTTCGAGAGAGACGGTCTGGCGACCAAGCGAGCAGACCTTGATATTTACCTGTCTTAAAACCAAGTAGCATTCTGTCGAAGATAGGTCTGTTACCCGACTTCTTCGCCGATGCACTCTCAATAAAGATGTCTTCTTGCCTTATCGCAATCCCTAGTCGCTTAGCCAATTCTCTACATTCTTTTTCTTGGTCTTCGAGCGAGCGAACCTGCTTTGCTTCATCATCTGTAGACTTGCGAAGGTACATCACATACCGCCGTCTTTCCTTTGGTAAGATACGCTGGCTTCCTTCAGTTGATTTGGTGAAGAAGTCTATTAGGGTTTCGATACTGTACTTACTCTCAGGTAAGTTATATACATCGGGATTATCTTTCAAGGCATCAGCAACCAACTGCTCGGACTTGAGTAGTTGCTCTTCGGTGAGAGGTATGCGTACCATCTTGTGGCGTCCTCTGGTTTTCTTTTCTCCCTCTGCCATACAGCTATTATATCCTTTAGGGTTGCAAAAGAGGTTCAACAGTTTTGTCGTATATCTTATATACGAAGATTTTTGCTATAATCAAGTGGTCTAGCTTGTTTATGTCGCAATAACTACCTTTCGGTTTTTCCGTTTGGTTTTCACCTTAGAAAGGGGCATCGCCCGAAACAGTAGGTGAAAACTTATTGCGGAACAAACAGGCTAGACACCCGTTGGCGGTGTCCCTTTTTATTTAGAGCATTTTCAACGGTCATATCAACTAAAGCGAGGAACGCTTAATGAAAGACCGCAAAACATACAAAATACTAACCGCTTGTAGCTTCATACTACCTATCAACAGATGGTATCTCGGCAATGCTAAAGGCTGGTTCTGGCGAAGTGTTACCTGTAACTATCTCTTCATCGGCTGGATTGCTGACTTGATGTATATGGACAAAACCTTTGATGAAGCTATGGCGAAACGAGGCTTTACTAATACAAATATCCGCAACGAGCAAGGTCGATAAGCTACAGCCCCTTAAGTGCTTCCAACGCTTTGTCGAAGCCGATTTCACCCTTCTCTAATTTGGGAATAGTGGCTTTGATATCTTTCGCCAATGCTAAGCCTTCGACTTCTATGGTATTTTTTATGCCCAGTTGTAAAAGTAGGGCGTTAATTTCTTTTACTATATGTTCACGAAGCAATGCCTGCGAATAAGCAGACTGAAGCCGATTAACAATGTAGTAGTATTCGGTCGTCCCCTTAATCTGGTTTAAGCTTCGTATACTTCCCCAACCACTAGTAGTCCGCTCAATAGCAAGGTCTTTCAGGTGGTGATGAACCGAAAAATCATACTTAGCAGAGCTACCAAGTTCACCATCTTTTAGTGCAAACTCAGGCATAGGTTCTGATAGTAGATTAAGTCTTTTGAGCATCTTACGATGTGCACGAGGGGTGCCAAGCTTCCGTGGCAACTTGAGGTGCCATATCCTGTCCGATGGAATTACATAAAACTTCTTCTCGCCACGCTTCCAGTTTTTTGTAGGAACAATCTGAACATAACTATTGAATAACTTTACGACTTTTCCTAAAGGTAAAAATTCAAGCTCTTTATCCGTAATTCCTTTTTTCGGCTTATCGTCTTTACTCACGACTTCTAGATATACTTCACCGAATGTAGCCAAATACTGTGATAATGTCTCAACTGCATCCCATACCGCCTCTTCTAGCGACCATCCACCATACTGACCTACATTCAGAAATGACTTTAGTTGCTTCTCTAGGTTCTGATTTTTCCTAGACAGCGTAACTGTAAAGGGATATTTTCCACCTGAACGAAATGGCATTATGCCTGTATGAACGTCACGAATAAACATAAAAGCATACAACACCGCCTCGTTGTTTGAGCGTTCTGAGTTTGGAAAGTAAGCCCTCGATATTCTAAGCATCGTCGTCTCCTTGCTGTCTGTTTATATGGTCTACTTTTGATTGGTTGACACCAAAATCAAAGCCAGAAGCATCTTGCCTTTCAAGGAAGTATTTAACCGTAAATACATCTGTAGCATCGCTAAACATATGAGGCAAATCAGTTGATGGTGCAATGTTTCGAATTAACGCACTAGGATGTTCAACTGGCGGTCGAGAATAGAAGCCAGTTGTGCGTTGTCGTGGTAAGTTACCGAGAAGCCTTGCTAATGCAATCTCCCACCGACTACGGAGTGTTGCACGTGGCGTAATTACACCCCTTGGTGTTTGGTGATAGTCAGAGATAAGGGCAAAAGACTGTAACTGCTGAGGCATACTCGTGAGATATGTGTCCCATATACCTTTACATTCATTCCACAGCTCAGGCTTGTTGTGATACTCCGCTAAAACGTATGCATAACCGCTAATGTCAAATAAGTCTAATATAGGCTCTGACATCCAAGCCATCGCAGAGGAGACCTCCCAGTCTTTAACCTGAGGTCTCACACTTTCAAATATGCCTAATATACCTAAAAAGTACGGTCTGAAGAGGCTCTTAAATTTGTCGGCATCACCTTCCATTAAGGCTTCGTAGCACGCTTCACCAGTGCGATGCACAGCACCACCAAAAAAGTCTGGCATATCTGGATTTGGCTCCTTGGTGTTCCAAAGATGCGGGATTAACTTAGCTTGTCCTTCAATCGCCATACTTCGGAATTTAGCGACCCGTTCGTGCTCTTTATCCCACTCCCAAGATGGTCGCTTAAAATCAAGCTTAATGTCTTTACGTAGTGCTTCCGACGCTTCTTTCAAATGCTCAATGTGGCTGTCTAATTTCCAAGCCTGTTCGATAGCTCTGGCATATACGGTAGCCGAATGTTTATACTTTTTTGCATCAGCCAACGTCTTGCCAGCCTCACTATACCAAGCCTCTAACAATCCCATCAGCGATTGCCACTGTTGATACAATGCCCATTCAATATTCTTAAAAGCAAGCTCAGTGACATACCAATTTTGCGTCCTGTTGCGTGCGTGCGTCTGCTTCTCAAACACAGACCCATCACGCACTTCCTCTAGGGATTTAATGGTGTTCGGTGGAAGTGCAATCCTATATGGTGCGTCTGGGCTTGACCATTTGGTGCGAGATAATTGGTTACGTAACTTGACCAAGTCGAGTTCTCTTACAGACTTTATAAATCCAAGTTCAAGAGAAAGTGGCAAACTCGCAACAATATCGGCTACAGCTATCGAGTAAGCCTCTTGCGTTTCATCAACCTCCTTGCTGGCAATTAGTTTGGCGAGAACATCTTTTGAAAGTTTAGCGTGCCACTTCTTTGCATCACCCGCTTGCCAACTACTACTAGCTCTACTGAAGAAGTCAGGCAAGTTAGCAATCTTGTTATAAAGTGCCTGATAGTCACCAGCTTCAACATCGCCCTTGAAAGCCTTGAAAACGACTTCTAATATTACATCTTCCAGCCAAGTCGTATCAGGTATCTCATTCGGCTTAAGCCCCGAGTCGGTCTGCGTAGCCATCTCAAGTTCAGTACTTTCTGTAAGATACCATTGCTTGTGCTGGAATTTCTTTCCGTACCAACCGCTATCAAGTGGTATTCGGTGCTTGTCCTCATAGTAGACAGTCAAAAGAGCTAGCAGGCTCCTCAACAATCGTGGGAGTGACTCACCCTGCAATTCAGGCTTCTCTCCTGATATCTTCGCTAGTGTTGCAAGTGTGGTTGCAGATTTAAGTGCCTGCTTTCGATAATGTTGCTGAAAGCTAGGGTTTTGCCACTGGTATCCTCCAGTAGTGGCTCTCTTTACCCACTTCAATAATTCAGAAGAAAGAGTGTTGAAGAATAGTGTTGGGTCGGACAAAAAGAAAGCTCGCTGTCCTAGGTTAACGAACGCAAATACTGCGATACACGAGATAACTGCTAATAGCGGAATAGCCAGATGGAACGGTGTCGTTCCAGTGGCACTAAAAGCAAGCAGAACTACAGAAAGAGCCGTCAAAAATGCCACCAGTTTGACATAATTATTGCCAAGTCTGTCTCTCAGTATCAGTCCTCGAACATCTCCAGATACCGAAGAGTGCGCATTTGATATGACCGTACTTACAGCCGTAAAGTAAAGACCTAGAAATACACCCGTGACACCAGCGATAACAGTGAGCATCTGTACGTATGCGTCACCATCAAGAGCAAGTGCAAGGTATCGACCAATAAAACTATCGTGAACCCAATGAATGTCTGTGAAAAAAGCCAGATTAAGCTGAAAAGCGTACAATGCAAAACCGACTATTAACGCCAATAAGATTGGTAGTACTGTACCTTTTGATAAAGCTCGCCAATATTGGACTTCGGTAGTCGTGTCACTAAGCTTGCTCCGTACTTGGAAGCCAGCACTTATCCGCTTAAAGTTTATCCATCCAAATCCGTAACGCACACGCCAAAAGAGCCTAGTGGAACCTAGGCGAGCAAACAGATAGTTTTTGTCTGCGTGTTTGCGTGCCATACTCTCTACATTCTACCCCTAGAGTACAACTAATAAAACCGATTACGCTTATTGTCAACACCTTGCCTTTAGCCAACATTTTCTCCCAACAACCTGACCACTGTTACGGCTGACTAATTGTTGGGCTATTTCCAAACAGGTGTTTTTTACCCATCGACAACAATTTAGGTAGGTAGTGCGTTTACAGCAAACAGCTAAAATAAGCTATTCGAGGGTAGGGGGGTACCTAGCGACTATTCTTCGTCGGTAAGACTACGGATATACTTCTCGCCACTTGGGTCTGTAGATACTTTAGCGTCTTGGTTTGACGTATCGGTAGCAGATGCCTGCGGTGGTATGGATGCTTCGTTCTGCTGAACTACTGCGACTTCTTTTTCTTCGTTTGTATCACTCATACGTCTATTTTACTCTAGTTGTTGCTTTGGGTAGCTTCATTTCGTCAGCAATCGCATAGGTTTTCTTGCGAGATGCTTCGATGGCTTTACTGTCTTTTTTGACTATGGACTGCCAAAAATCCACCTTTGACTTCACATACTCAATACGTAATTCTGCATAATGCATCTCTTCCTCAAGGTGCTTCAACTGACCACTAAGTAGCTCGATTTGAGCACTTGCACCAGCGTCGCCAAGTTCACGATTATCTAGGTACGCTCGCATATCCTCTATTGAAAAACCTGTTGCATTTAAGCAGGCTACCGCAACGACTAAGTTGACATCGTCTTCGCTGTAAACACGACGCTTTGTGTTTTTATCTCGCCCAATTGGCTCAATTAATCCAATTGTCTCGTAGTAACGAAGGGTGCTTTCAGGGAGACCACTGATTTTAGCGGTCTCCGTAATAGTGTAAGTTTTGGCTTTCGATGAAGTGCTCATATAGTTTTATTTTATACCGTGCGGTTGTATAAGTACTTTAAGAACTCAGGGTCGGTGTGGTCAACTGTCTTTAGTCCCGCATCGAGGTTAGCAATACTTTGCATATCTTCGTCGGTCAGCTCGAAGTCAAACACATCAAAGTTCTCCTTGATACGCTCTTCTTTTACAGACTTTGGAATTGCTACGACACCACGTTGCACATTCCAGCGAAGAATAACCTGTCCAATAGACTTACTATATTTCTCCGCAATGCCACCAAGTACTTCATTCTTGAAAATGTCGTGCGCACCTTCCGCAAATGGTGCCCAGCCTTCGTGGACGATACCAAGCTCAGCAAACAACTTATGAGCTTCATTTTGCTGATTGAACGGATGGGTTTCAATCTGATTGACCATTGGCTTAATACGGGCATTGTAGTGAAGGTCGTACGTCTGCACGTTGTTAAAGTTTGAGATACCGATAGCTTTTAATTTGCCTTCATCGTACATAGTCTCAAGCCCACGCCAAGCACCAAACGCATCACCAAATGGTTGGTGTAGCAAGTACAGGTCAAGGTAATCAAGACCCAGCTTATCGAGTGAGCGTTGGACTGCTACCTTTGCTTTCTCCTCGCTTGCATCAGCAATCCAGAGTTTACTTGTGATGAATAGTTCTTCCCGTGGTACACCACTTTTTGCGATTGCTCGACCAACTGCCTCTTCGTTGCCGTACGAAGTTGCGGTGTCGATTGAGCGATAGCCAGCCTTAATAGCGTTGAGCACGCTCTCCTCAGCTTCTCCATTACTCATCTGAAACACACCAAAGCCCAATATTGGCATTTCCTTATCGTTATTCAATTTCACTGTAGGTACTTCTGACATAAATGCCTCCTTTAGAGAATAATCTCTATTACTACATCTACTGTAGCTACTTAAAGTACTTTAAGTAAAGACCTTTGTGAAACATTTACATTAAGAAGTGTGTCGTCTCTATTTCTTCTGGCTTTACAAGATTTTGAAGCAGTAGCTTAGTCTTACTAATTCGCCTCTCCAAAAGCTCGTAGTTTGATAGTACTCGATACAGGGATTCGAGTATTTCCGAGGTTCGTTGCGTGTTACCGTCAGTCGACCATAGAAAAATCCTGTCACTAGTTGGTGCCAGGATTTTTCTTGTTGTGGTATGCGTACAAATGGCCCCCTTGGCATACCGCCACGCTACCGGGCATGGTATCATAACCATATGCACAAAGTTGCCTTGCAAAAGCCATCGCTTGCACTCAAGCTTGCAAACGTTTTTGGGGTATTCGGTTATTTTTCTCTGTTTTTGGAGTGGCTTTGGGTGCTAGCGCTGCTGCTATACCCATATGCAAAATCTGTAAATTTTATGCTGCCCAAGGGTGCCGCGCCGCACACCGCCATGCCGCCAGCCCCACTATTTAGTCCAAATACAACAATGTCATTAATAATTGGCGGCATAGTCGTGCTCGCGTGCCTTGTGATTATGATATACGGCTTTTACACCATGCCGCGCGTATTAGCAAAAGCCGGTTCGCAGACTACCCGCGCGTTTGCACGAGCAATCGTGCCAGCCGTTGTGCACCACAAAAAAGTTGGCAAAAAGCGCGAAC
>JAJXWT010000005.1 GCA_021781475.1 bacterium | reverse complement strand
TAGCTCGTTCGGCAACACCAGGGCCGATATTGTCTCCTGCGCCGCGTCTTGTACTGACACGGGTCGTTCGTGCATAATTTCTGGGGCCAGGATTGTATAGCCAAGTATGCCGTACAGCAAACCGACGGCCGTGATGATTGCAAGAATACCAAGCGAGCGTTTTACGCGTGGTTGGTTAGTCGGTATGGTGTGGGATGAAAATAGGACCGCACAGCTTGCGATGCCCACCAATACAAGCGCCGAAACCCCGGCGCCATACAATGAGCCTGCCGCGGCGCGTTCAAACGAAAAAAGCCCCACTACTGCCAGTAGGCCGCCAGCAATTATAATCGTGCCCCTATAGCCGCGTGATACGTACGCTGATAGGTATAAACATAGTAGCCCGATTGCTGGGTACGGTACGATGTGCGAAATATGGAAGAGAATATGCGGATAATGCCCCGACGGCATTGAAAGCTGTAGTAACGGTGCGAATGCAATTAATATGCCGATGCATATCAGCGTAAAGCTTAAAAGTCGCGAAAAAGTTTTTTGCATATAAATTATCTTTATGTATTATACCGGGTACGGCGGGCGTGCCACCAAAAATAGCCCACTTTCGCAGGCTATTCCTTGGTGTGTTATACAAACTAGCGCTTTGAGTATTGTTCGCGCTTGCGGGCTTTACGCAAACCGTAAGATTTGCGTTCCACTTCGCGTGGGTCGCGGCGCAATAACTCGGCTTTTTTCAGCGGACTACGCAGATCGGCAAAACCAACGGTGATTGCTTTTGCGATTGCCATTTTAATGGCATCTACTTGGCCGCTAATACCGCCGCCCTTCACCATAACTGTGACATCAAAGTCTTTTTGCTTGCCAACAACGGCCAGCGGATCGGTGACTTCGGCAAGCAGCGTTTTGTTACCATCTAGGTATTCAGTGGCGCTTTTGCCGTTAATGGTGATGTCACCCTTGCCTTTTAACAGGCGGGCGCGGGCAGTTGCTGTTTTGCGACGGCCTAGGCCGTACAAGTATTTAGCATCAGCCATATTACTTTACCTCAACTTTCTCTGGCTTTTGAGCAGTGTGTGCGTGCTCTGGGCCAACAAACAGCTTTAGGCGCTCCATGCGGCCGACTGAAAGCTTGTTTTTTGGGAGCATACCCTTGACGGCGTTTTCAATGATGCGCGTCGGGAACTTTTCACGGACTTCCTTTAACGTTGCATCTTTGATTCCACCAGGGAAACCACTGTGTCGGTAGTAAATCTTTGCTTCTTCTTTGTTGCCAGTTACCGCTACCTTTTCGGCGTTGATTACAACAACGTAGTCGCCACCATCCACGTGTGGAGTGTAGGTTGGCTTGTACTTGCCGATTAGGTACTTGGTGATTGCTGTCGATACGCGCCCAAGGGGCACGTTTTCGGCGTCAATTAAAATCCAACGACGGCTGACTTCGGCTGTCTTTTGTGAAAAAGTTTTGTAATCAGCCATTACTTAGTCTCCTTTTTTGCAGCTTTTGCTGCCGGCTTTGCAGCCTTTTCGCCTTTTGGCATTGGTTTGAGCTCGTCAACGAACTCAATCGTCGCCATTTCGGCGCCATCGCCAGTGCGCAGACGGGTACGCTCGACGCGTACGTGCCCACTAGTGCGGCCGGTGAGCTGTGGTGCGATTTCGTCCACAAGCTTAAAGGCAGCAACCTGGGTGGTTAGGCCCGCAATCACCATACGGCGGTTTGCAAGGTCACCCTTTTTGGCTTTGGTAATTAACTTTTCAATGTAGCGCGTGAGCTCTTTAGCTTTAGGTAAGGTAGTTTCAATTTTACCTTCCATCACTAAACTAGTAGCAAGGCCTTTAATGAGCGCACGGCGCTGATCTGTGGTGCGACCGAATTTGCGGCCGACGTATCCGTGCCTATGCATATTACAGTTCCAACTCCGCTAGTTTATCTTTAACTTCATCAAGCGCTTTGCTGCCAAAGCCCTTTAGCTCACGAAGGTCTTGCTCACTAAGCGTCACAAGGTCGTGAACGGTGCGAATATCATTGTTGATAAGCGCATTTGCTGTGCGGGCGCTAAGGCCCAGTTCTTCGATTGGTGTGTTCAGCTCGCCCTCGTCTTCGCTGACTGTTGTGCCAAGCGCAGGCAAAGCTTCGACGGTTGTGCTACCGGCGAGTGCGTTGTACTGGTTCACCAAAATTGCGGCTGCTTCTTCGAACGCTTCGCGTGGCGTAATCAGCCCGTTTGTTTCAACGGTCAGCTCAAGCCTGTCCAGATTTGTTTCTTGGCCGACACGGGTTGCGTCGACTTTGAAACGGCAGCGTGTAACAGGGCCAAAGGCTGCGTCAAGTGCGATCATGTCGCTGTGCTTACGGCTTTCCGAAGAATCCTCAATGGTGAGGTAACCGCGACCACTGTCGGCAATGATGTCCATGACAACTACTGTCTTTGGGTCGTCGATAGTGCAGATCACGTGGTCTGTATTAACGATTTCAACATCGGCAGTTGTTTTAATTTGAGCGGCAGTGACTTCGCCGGCGCCTTTTGCTTCGAGCCGTAGCTCAACTGGCTCGTCGCCATGAACGTTCACGATGACACCCTTAAGGTTTAGCATGATGTCAACGACATCTTCTTTGACACCCTTAATAGTAGCGAACTCATGGCTTGCGCCTTCAATTCGGAACGCGACAATGGCGCCACCACGAATGCTGCTTAAAAGCACGCGGCGCAAACTGTTTCCAAGGGTATTACCATAACCGGCGTGGAGGGGCTCGATTACGAACGTTGCGCTATTTGCGCCGTTTTCGTCAATACGAGCGAGAGCTGGATTGTGAATTACTTTAGACATGTACTGTATCTCCTTACCCTTTAACGTGAGTAGTACTCAACGATTAGCTGCTCATTAATGTCTGCTTCGGCTTCTTCGCGCTTTGGCAAACCGGTGATTTCAATCTTCATCTTTTTGGCGTCGCTCTTTAACCAGCTGAGTGGTTGTTGGAGCGAGTTAGTAACGACATCATTCAGTTGTGTAAAGTAGCCAGATTTTTGGCTTTTAACACGAACTGTCAAAATATCGCCAGCCTTTAGGCGGATTGATGGAATGTCAACACGGCGACCATTTAGTTCAAAGTGGCCATGGCTCACAAGTTGGCGCGCGGCACGGCGGCTGGTTGCAAAACCTGCGCGGTATACCGTGTTGTCGATGCGGCGTTCCAAAAGCTGGAGCAAGTTTTCACCAGCTAGGCCTTCTTTGCGGCCGGCTTCGTTCATGAGCTTTGCGAACTGTTTTTCAAGTAAGCCGTACATGCGACGCACCTTTTGCTTTTCACGCAACTGGGTTGCATACATGCTTGGTTTGTTTTGGCGACCACCGGCGTGTTCGCCTGGAATGCCACTTTTGCGGAGCATGATTTTGTATGCCTTGGGGTGTAATGCAACACCTTCGCGGCGACTTTGTTTGACGATTGGGCTAGTATCACGTGCCATAAGGTTATGCCCTCCTCGCTTTACGTGGGCGCACGCCACCGTGTGGCACACCTGTCACGTCTTTAATGCTATTTACGGTAATGTCAAAGTTCTGTAGTGTTCGGATAGCCGAATCACGGCCGAGGCCTACGCCCTTTACATACACGTCGACGGCGCTGACGCCGTAACCAGTTTTTGCAAGTTCGGTAGCCTTTTCGGCGGCAATTTGGGCGGCATAAGCCGTGCCCTTTTTGCTGCCCCTAAAGCCACAGGCACCAGCACTGCTGGCGCTCAACACATTACCTTTACCGTCAGCGAACGTAATAATTGTGTTGTTGAACGTCGCTTGGATATGCAGCTGACCAGTCGGGACTGACCGGCGTTGCTTTTTCTTGGTTGAAGATTTTGCTTCTGCCATATCAATGTCCTTTCTTTTTAAGTCTTACTTGCTGCTTTTGGCTGTGCACCACCAACTGCCACCGCCCTACCCTTGCGAGTTCGTGCGTTCGTTCGGGTGCGTTGACCACGAGTTGGGAGCCCTGCCTTGTGCCTAAGGCCGCGGTATGCGTTGATATCCTTAAGGCGTTTGATATTATTTTGCACCAGGCGTTGCAAGTCGCCTTCGGTAACAAAATCTTTGTCGATAATGTCGCGAATGCGCTGCTCTTCAGCCTCGGTGAGATCTTTCACCCGAGTGGTCGGCTGTACTTTAGCCGCCGCAAGGATGGTCGAAGAGTGCTTGGGACCGATGCCGTAAATGTACGTCAAAGCGATCTGCACTTGCTTTTCAGAGGGTATTACTACCCCAGAAATTCGAGCCATGCTTAACCCTGCCTTTGCTTGTTCTTAGGTTTTTTCTTGTTGATAACCCGAAGGATGCCTTTACGGCGTACAATCTGATCATCTGGACTGATTTTTTTCACGCTTGCACGAACTTTCATTGTTGCGTCCAAAAAATCCTTCCCCCGGAAAAACCGGCTTACGTTTATATAGTGCTTTGGGCTTACCCGGCCGCTGGCCGTTCGTCCCGTGCGCGGAATACGATTCTACCCTTTGTGAGATCATAAGGGGTTAACTCGACTTCCACGTTATCGCCTGGTACCAAACGGATATAATGTTTGCGCATTTTACCGCTGATGTGAGCGATGATACTAAGGCCGTTTTCAAGTTGTACCTTAAATTGAGTATTAGGCAGTGCTTCCACTACCTTACCTTTCAACTTAATCACTTCTTTTTGACTCGCCATAGAATACAATTACACATTATAAGCTAAGCTACGTGCATTGTAAAGAGTAATCACGCGTGGTTTCATCTGTTTTTGTCGCTTTAGCGTGTCTTTTATAATCCTATTGTACTAAATTATGCATAAGATTCAAGCACATGTTGTGCCGGCCTGGAGGGTGCCCATGGACGCTACGTGCGCGTCCATGGGCTAAAACAGAGCTGGTTAGACTCTGCCGGGCGGCCAGGTGTGGGCGCCCTTAGACCAGATCACCTCCTAGTTGAATCGTGTATGGCCGAGTCCGCTTGCGATTGATTGTACGCATCCGGAACCACACATATCGCATCACCCTTTCGGGTCAGGAGGCGAAGGCCTCGTTGTTCGCTGGACCTCCCAACGAATAGTTACATTATGTGAAAATTATCACACAAAAACAAGTAGTTTGTTACAGATTGATTAAAATTCTTTAGCTTTGCGGAAGCGTGGCAGGCGGAACCGCTTGCTCGCCACGTTGTCGGTGTCGTAATCATCGTAGGTTACCATAAGGGCGCGTGAGTTCACTTGGCGGAGCGTTTCAAGGCCAACGGTCACGACGATCAGTAGGCCGGTGCCTCCGATAGATAGGTTGCTGGCATTAATGCCGAGTTTCACAAACACATACTCGATTGCAAACGGCATTACGGCGATAACACCAAGCGCGATAGATCCAAACAGCGTTAAGCGGTTTACAACAGTGTTCAGGTACTTTTGAGTCTGTGTGCCGGGCCGAATGCCTTCTACAAAACCACCTTGTTTTTGCAGGTTTTCGGTAATCTCGTCGCTATTAAATACAATGCCGGTATAAAAGTAGGTAAATAACAGCACAAGCAAAAAGTATGCGACAGGGTAAATTAATACTGTTGGGTCATTGCTGGCAAAGGCTGTCTGACTTGGTTGCTGGAACCATGTGCTTAGGTTTGTCGCAAGCCCCTGCATAGACGCGCTGCCGGTTGCTTTTAATACCTGGCCAGCAAATGCCGGCAAGCTCAAAAAGGCTACTGCAAAAATGACTGGGATTACGCCCGCGGCAATCAGCTTAACAGGCAAAATGCTTTTAATGCCACCGTAGCTGGTGTTGCCGCTTACTCGTTTTGCATAATTTATAGTAATAATACGCTGCGCCTCGTTGATTTTAACCAACACATATAATATTGCAAGCGAAAGGAGCGCAATTGCTAGTACCACCCAGAATACCGTGGGGTTCACCGGCAAGTGGAACCAGCCGAATACATTTAGGGTACCGCTAGAGGTATCGAACAGGCTTGCAACAATGGTTTGGAATGTCTTGGGTAGCTGGCTAATAATACCTGCAAAAATTAGCAATGAAATACCGTTGCCGATCCCTTGTTCGGTAATAAGCTCGCCAAGCCACATAAGGAGCACCGAGCCGGCTGTCATAGCCATTACGGCGATAATCCACTCGCTTGGTGTGTTCGCAAGGCTACCGGCCGTGCTACCCGCAAGGTAGGTCTGGCGCAAAATGTAAATGTAGGCGATGCTTTGGATAATCGCGAGCGGCACGGTCAGCAGGCGCGTCCATTGGTTGATTTTACGCCGACCCGTTTCGCCGTCTTTGTTGATTTCTTCGAGGCTTGGGATAACTTTAGTAAGTAGCTGGGTTATAATGCTCGCGGTAATGAATGGGTTTAGCCCGACCATTACGACGGCAATCTGGCTAAGCGCTCCGCCCGAAAGCAGGTTCAAAAATCCGCCAAAGTTGCTGCTGCTAATGACGGTGTCAATGACGGTCTTTAGCTGCGTTGGAGCAGCCAGGGGCACTGGAATGTGTGCCAAAAAGCGGAACGTGACAATAAGGCCGACTACAACGAGTAGCCGTTTTTGCATATCCTTGTTCTTTAGTGATCTTAATACTGTTTTCCAGTTCATTTCGGTCAATTACCCCATTTACAGCTGTCAATTTATTCAAACACCAGTATACCATATTTACCCCATAGAAAGCGACGCTTTGCTTGGGCCATACGACAACAAAACTCCGGCGCTTATGCCGGAGTTTTTTTGTAAGCGCAATGGGCACTATTTCTTTTTGTCGTCGGCTTCTGCTTGCTTGGCGCTTGCAGGAAGTGGCGTTGGAGTCTTTTGGAACGAACCGCCGGCCTTTTCAATCGCAGCAATAACTGCTTTTGAAGCGCCCTGAGTTTTTAGGGTAACTTTGTCAGTTAGCTCACCACGGCTAATAACCTTAACAGTGTGGAATGGCGTGGCGATAAGGCCAGCCTCGTATAGTGCAAAGTTATCGGCAGTGCCTTTAAGGCCGTTCAGGCGGTCAAGGTACACAACTTGGGCAGGGGTGCGTAGCGACTTAAAGCCGCGGCCCTTTGGCACGGCCCGGGCGATGCCGTTTTGGCCACCCTGGAACATGCTACGGAGCTTTTTACCAGTACGGGCGTTCTGGCCCTTAGTACCACGACCGGCGGTTTTGCCACCCCCGGCGCTTATTCCGCGGCCGACGCGCTTGCGGTCTTTGTGGCTATCAATTTGGAGTTCGTTGTATTTCATTACCTGCTCTCCTTGGCTTCAGCGGCTGGCTTTGCGGCCTTCTTTTTAGGGGCGTTAAGCCATTGGTCCTTTGGAACAAGCTCGCCCAGGGCCTTGATGGTCGCGTACGCGATGTTAACCTTGTTAGTGCTACCAAGACTTTTGCTGATCAGGTTGCTTACGCCAGTCACACTCACGACAGAACGAACCACGCCACCGGCGATAATACCAGTACCTGGCGCAGCGGGTTTTAGCAGCACGTGCGCACCGCTTACCTTCACTTCGACATCGTGTGGGATAGTTGTGTTAACGACAGGGATAGTAATAAGGTGCTTTTTCGCGACATCAGTTGCCTTTGCAACGGCTGCCTGTACGTCGGCGCCTTTTGCAAGGCCAACACCAACTTTGTTTTTGCGGTTACCAACCACAACGAGTGCTTGGAACCTAAAGCGGCGGCCACCTTTTACCACGCGGGCAACACGGTCAATCGCAATTACGTTCTCTTCGAACTCTTTTGGCGCTTCTGGCGCCTGGTTTCGCCGGTCATCGCGGCGACCACCACGTTGCTGCTGGCGGCCACCTTGGGCACCTGAACGTGGGGTAGTATTTGCAGCTTGTTCTGCCATACTAAAACTCCAATCCTTCTTTACGTGCTGCATCGGCGAGCGCCTTTAGGCGGCCGGCATAGGCGCGGCCGTTGCGATCGAATACAACACTGGTTACTTTAGCTTTTTTCGCTTTTTTGGCAATTTCGGTGCCAACAATGATACACTTTTCGGTCATTGTACCGGTTGCTTTGGCACCAACAGTGGTGGCACTTGCAATCGTATTACCTTTGGTGTCATCAATAACTTGGGCGCTTACGTGCATATTACTGATTGTCACGCTAAGGCGTGGGCGTTCCGGCGTGCCCTTAATAGTTGAGCGAACGCGACCTTTGCGGAGCATTTTGTTGGTAAGCCTTTTAGCAATTTCAGTGGTGCGCATTACTTTTTACCCGTCTTTCCTGCTTTACGCAAAATTTGTTCGTCCACGTACATAATACCTTTGCCCTTGTATGGTTCAGGTTTCTTAATCGCGCGGATTTCAGCGGCAACCTGGCCGACTTTTTGCTTGTCGATACCGGCAACCACGATTACCATTTTTTCATTGGTAATAGTAATGCCTGCAGGCGCTTTATATTGTACCGGGTGGCTAAAGCCGAGGGTCATGTCGAGCACATTGTTAGTGGTGTTGACACGAAAACCCACACCTTTTACTTCAAGCCGTTTTTCAAAGCCCTTGGTGACACCAACGACCATGTTGTTGACTAAAGCACGCATTAAGCCGTGCTGGGCACGCGCTTCTTTGCTTTCGTCTTTTGGTTCAACGGTAAATACGTTACCGTCAACCTTAACATTTACCGCTGGCGTAATAAACTGTGTCAGTTCGCCCTTGGGGCCTTTCACAGTAACGTCACCAGAGTCAACCGTGATTGTCACACCGGACGGAATCTCGATTGGTAGTTTTCCGATTCGACTCAGACTCATACTTTTTTACCTTTCTTACTAGTAAACCTTTAGTAGCAGTTCGCCACCAAGTTTGTTCTTAAACGCTTCGTAGCCGGTCATAACACCCTTGCTGGTGCTAATAAGCACTAAGCCACGGCCGCTTTTGACTTTAGGGATATCGGTTGCCGCAACGTACACGCGACGACCAGGCTTGCTGATGCGGGCGATTTCGTTAATCGGGCAACTCTGGCCCGGTTTGGCGAGCGTGACGACTAATGTGCCACGTGGTTTGCCATCTTCTAACTTAACGTCTGCGAGGTAATTGTTTTTAACCAATTGCTCGGCAACGACTTTTTTAAGCTTGCTGGTGGGTACGCGCACTTCGGTTTTGCCAACCATATTGGCGTTCCTGATACGGGTCAGGAGGTCTGCGATTGGGTCTGTAGATTGTAAACTCATATGTCTCTCCTTTCCTTACCAACTGCTCTTAGTTATGCCTGGGATTTCACCCTTGCTTGCTTTTTCACGGAAATTAATGCGGCTGATACCAAAGCGGCGCATAAAACCACGTGGTCGGCCATCCATGGCGTCGCGGTTTTTGTGGCGGCTTGGGCTGCTGTTGAGTGGCAGCGCTTGCAGGCCTTCGAGGTCACCGGCGGCCTTTAAAAGGGCGCGCTTTTCAGCAAACTTTGCAATCATTTTGTCGCGCTTTACGTCGCGAGCAATCATAGACTTTTTAGCCATTAGCGTTTGCCTCCTTCTTTTTCAAACGGCATACCGAACTTTGTCAGCAACGCACTGGTTGCAACCTTGTTGCCATTGTTGACAGCAAACGTTACCTGCATACCGTGGACAATCTGCGTTTCTTCGAATGTTAATTCTGGAAAAATCGACTGGTCAGTAATACCAAGGTTGTAGTTGCCACCCTTGTCGAACTTAACGCCAACACCGTGAAAGTCGCGGACGCGTGGGAGCGAAATATTCAGCAAGCGGTCCATGAACTCGTACATTTTGTCGCCACGAAGCGTGACATTAATGCCAACGCGGTTTAGACCGGCGCGGATTTTAAAGGTTGCGATAGATTTTTTAGCCATGCGGTCGACAGTTGCCTGGCCAGTGATCTTTGTCAGCGTGTTCTTTACAGCTTCGTAAAAACGTTTGTCGTCTTTTTGTTTGCCGATCCCTACGCTCACTACAATTTTTTCAAGGCTTGGAACTTCGTTAATGTTACTTAGGTTCAGTTCGGCCTGTAGTTCCTTGCGGTACGTGTTGTTGTACAAGGCTTTCAAGCGAGGAGTGTAGGCGGCTGTTTTTATAGCTTGTGCCATTACTTAATCTCCTTATTATTTTGTTGGCGCGCCACACGCGCTTTTTTACCTTCGACAGTTGCGACAAAACCAATGCGGCTTGTCTTTGCGCTCTTTTCGTCGGTGACGAGGGCGAGCTTTGAAAGATCAACTGGCGTGTGAATGTCTTTGGTGCCACCACGTGGGTTTAATTGGCTTGGTTTGACATGGCGGTGGCCAGTGCCGATACCTTCAATAAGGGCCGCATTTTTGCTGGGCAATACTGAAAGCACTTTACCTGTTGTTCCTTTGTCTTTGCCGGCGATTACTTTTACAAGGTCGCCTTTTACGATACGGTTTGCCATACTAGAGTACCTCCGGTGCAAGGCTGATAATCTTTGCGTAGCCAAGGTCGCGCAGCTCGCGTGGCACAGGGCCGAATACGCGGGTAGCCTTAGGTGTTTTGTCGTCGTTCACAATGACAACCGCGTTGTCATCGAAACAAATCGTACTGCCGTCTTTGCGGCGGATTTGGTCGCGGGTGCGTACTACAACCGCTTTTACGACAGTTTTCTTTTTAACGTTACCGGTTGGGTTTGCATCCTTAACGGTTGCAACAATAAGGTCGCCAACGCGCGCATAGTGACGGCGGGTGCCGCCGAGTACACGGATGCACAGTACCTCTTTTGCGCCGCTGTTATCAGCAACCTTTAGGCGGGATTCTTGCTGGATCATTATTTGTTCTCCCCTGCCTCGTCATGGTCGTGATCAATCTTGTCCGCAACCGCTTCGTTGACATCTTCTTTTAGTTCGATGCTGCCGACTGAACGGCGAACGATTTCGTCAAGCTTGAATGATTTGCGCTTTGAAATTGGGCGTGTTTCGACGATACGAACAAGGTCGCCCTTTTTCGCGTCATTGTTTTCATCGTGAGCGGCATAGCTGCGGTTAACGGTGTATTGTTTACCATAAACCGGGTGAGTCTCACGACTAGTCACAGTGACGGTAATAGTTTTGTCAGCCACATCCGAAGCGACTGTACCAATCAATGTCTTAGCCATATTATTTACTCTCCTTTTGTGCCGCTTCGGCTGCTCGGATAGCAGTGTGGACGCGGGCGATTTCTTTACGGGTAGCCTGGAGAACGCGTGGGTTCACGAGCTCGTTCGCGCGCAATGAACGCGTGCTGTCGAGCAGGTCACGAGTCTTTTCAGCCAGTGCAGCCTGCAGGTCTTTGGCGCTCATATCGCGGTAATTGACCTTTTTATCCAGCTTTTTAGCTGGTGCCTTTGCTGTCTTTTTGATCTCTGCTTTCTTTGGTGCTGCCATGGTTACGCCTCATTCCTTTTTACAAAACGGGTTTTAACAGGGAGTTTGTGGCCGGCGAGGCGCATTGCTTCGCGGGCGATATCCTCGGTGACACCTTTCATTTCGAACAAAACGGTGCCACTTTTTACCTTGGCAACAAAGAATTCAGGGTTGCCTTTACCACCACCCATTTTGAGGCCAAGTGCCTTACGGGTAACAGGGGTGTGCGGAAAGATGCGAATCCAGATTTTACCACCACGTTTAATGTAGCGGGTCATTGCCTGGCGGGCTGATTCAATTTGGCGGCTCGTAATGCGCTCGTTGTCGAGGCTTTGCAGGCCATAATCACCAAATGCGACATAGTGGCCGCGGGTTGCAATGCCCTCGTTCTTGCCAATACGGACTTTGCGGTGAGGTACTTTGTTAGGTAGTAACATTACCGTTCACTCCTTTCGCCTTTGTAGATCCAAACTTTCACACCAATAATACCGGTGCCGTTTGGACCCTGTGCGCGGGCAGTGTAAAAGTCGATATCAGCGCGGATTGTGTGCAACGGCACGCTGCCGTCGCTGAACTTTTCGCGGCGTGACATTTCTGCACCGTTCAAACGACCGGCGACCTGGATACGAACACCCTTTGCGCCAGCGTTCATGGTGTTTTGCAACGCCATTTTTGCGGCACGGCGAAAGTTTGCGCGGCGCTCCAATTGGCGGGCGATGTTTTCGGCAACCAATTTTGCGGTTAGCTCTGGGCGGCGGACTTCTTCGACGTTAATGCGCACCGGTAAACTTGCAATGCGTTCCACTTCCTTTTTCAGGTCGGTAATACCAGCACCGCCACGGCCAATCACGACGCCAGCTTTGGCAGTGTGGATGGTTATGGTGATAAGGTTTGCGCTACGCTCGATTTCGACACGGGCGATGGTTGGGCGGCTTTCAAACTTCTTTTCAATCAGCGCGCGAATCTTTCCATCTTCGGCGAGCCACTTGGCAAAGTCTTTTTTGCCAGCAAACCAACGTGAGCTCCAGTCTTTATTGACCTGAAGGCGGAAGCTAATAGGGTTAACTTTCTGTCCCATTACTTCGTCTCCTCTTTGTTAGTTTCAGCTACTACGGCTGGTTTCTTTTTAGCTTTAACTGCGCCACTGACTTCAACTAAAATGTGGCTGCTTTTCTTTTCAAATGGCAATGCAATGCCACGCATGTGCGGCTTAAAGCGGCGCAAACGCGGGCCAGCAGTAACGCTTAGCTTGCTAATGTGCAAGGTCTTAGCGTCAAGCCCATGGTTATTGGTGGCATTTGCTGCGGCGCTTTGAATGGCTTTTTTAACGGCCAAGGCGCTACGGCGTGGGGTGTGTTCCAAAATGACAATGGCGTCGGCCACAGTGCGATTGCGCACTAAATCGGCAACAATCTTTACTTTGCGTGGCGTTAGGTCAACGCCCTTGATAAACGCACGAACGGTGAAAACTTCGGCCATTACTTTTTCTCCTTACCACCGTGCTTGCGGAACTTGCGGGTTGGACTAAACTCACCGAGTTTGTGGCCTACCATGTTTTCCGAAACAAGCACCGGTACGTGCACTTTACCGTTGTATACCGCAATTGTACGGCTCACCATTTCTGGCGTTATTGTGCTGCTGCGGGCCCAGGTTTTCAGAACCGTGCGGTCGTCGAGGCCTAAAGCCGCCACTTTTTTGGCAAGCTTCGCGTCAACGAATGGGCCTTTTTTGAGTGATCGACTCATATATTACCTCTTCCTCTTAGCTTCGTGCCTGCTGCGCACGATCATCTTGTTGGTTGACTTGCGAGTGCGAGTTTTGTAGCCAAGTGCCGGCTTACCCCAAGGTGTCTTCGGGTTGCGGCCAGGACCGGTCTTACCTTCACCACCACCCATTGGGTGGTCAACAGGGTTCATGGCTTTACCATGCACGCTTGGGCGCCAGCCCATGCGGCGGCGGCGGCCTGCGCTCCCTAGTTTGACGTTTTGGTGCTGCACGTTACCGACAACACCAATTGTGGCTTCACACTCTAAACGGAATTTGCGGACTTCGCCGCTTGGCATGCGCACCATTGCGTAATCGTTTTCTTTGGCCATCAACTGGGCTTTGGTACCGGCGGCGCGAACCATTTGGCCGCCCTTGCCCGGGTTGATTTCAATGCCATAGATTTGACTACCAACTGGGATTTGGCTGAGTGGCATGCGGTTGCTTGTTTCAACAGGTGCATTGGCACCAGTTTTAATAACAGCGCCTTTTTGCATGTTGGTATCAGCCAAAATGTAGTGGTATAAGCCATGCTGGTCTTTTACGCGGGCAATGCGAGCACTACGGTTTGGATCGTATTCGATTTCCTCGATTGTCAGCGTCAGGCCGGCGGCAATGCCGTGGTCAAGCAAACGGTAGTGGCGGCGCACACCACCACCGCGGTGGCGAGTGGTGATTTTGCCTTGGTTGTTGCGACCGCTGCTCATTTTTTTGCTTTTAATCAAGCTTTTGAGCGGTTTGCGGGTTGTGACGTCACTTAAGTCTTGGGTGGTCATACCGCGACGAGCAGGGGTGGTTGGGTTGTAAGCTTTAATAGCCATTACTTTGTCTCCTCTTTTTGCTCTTCGGTATCAAATACGCGGATTTTACCTTCGCTAAGGCGAACGTATGCCTTTTTGGTGTCTTGGCGGTGTGTGGTACCGGGTTGACTACGTTTGCCGCGGTTAAAACGCACGGCTTTGCCGCTTTGCACAACGGTAGTGACTTTCGCCACTTTTGTGCCATCGTACTGCGCTTCGACAGCCTGGGCAATTTCGTCTTTATTAACGCCAAGCGGCACGTTAAACACGTAGGTGTTTTGTGCCGTCAGGACACGGTAGGCTTTTTCGGTGGCACGTGGGTGGATATGAATCAGTTTCATTATTTGTTACCCCCTAGCCATTCCTTCACGCTTTCAAGTGCTTTTGGAGTGAGCACAATTTTATCAGCGTTTAAGATGTAGTACACGCTCAAGTACTTTGCGCTCACAACGAGGGTCTTTTCAATGTTGTTTGTTGCGCGCATGAGCTCGGGCGTTTTTTTGTCGACAACCAGCAATACCTTGGCGGTATCAATTTTGTTGTCTTTAAGGAACTTTGCAACTTCGGCTGTCTTGCCAGTTGTCGCAATATCTTGGACCTCAATCTTTTTTGCCTTGTTTGCCAGTGTTAAGGCCTGGCGGACAGCAACGCGTTTTGCGTTTGTACTAATGTGCAATTTGTAGTTTTCGTTGCCCAAAGGCCCAAAAACGATACCACCATGGCGCCAAATCGGGTTGCGGCTACTGCCAAAGCGTGCGCGGCCTGTCCCCTTTTGCTTCCATGGTTTTTTACCACCACCACGGACTTCGCCGCGGGTTTTAGTGGTAGCGCTTGCCGTACGGGCATTGGCCAAAAACGCGTTGTAGGCGAGTTTTAGCAGCTCGTGGTTCGGCACATCAACACCAAACACTTCTTTCGGCAAGGCAGCTTTTGCTGGCGTGGTTGATTCAGCCATTACTTAGCTCCTTTCGTTGTTATATCAAGGACAATCAAGCCCTTTTTGGGGCCTGGCACCGCGCCTTTGACACCAATAAGGTTGTCGGCGGCACTTACGTAGGCAACCTGTAGGTTGCGAACAGTCACCTGCTCGTTCCCCATATGGCCGGCCATACGCTTGCCCTTAAAGATTTTTTGTGGGTACATGCTACCAATAGAACCGGGTTTGCGTGTATTGCCTTTACCACCGTGTGATTTGCGGTGGCGCATAAAGTTGTGGCGCTTAATGGTGCCCGCAAAGCCTTTACCTTTGCTGATACCTGTTGCGTCGATTGCGTCACCGAGTTCGAACTCAGTAACGTCCCATGTATCGCCGACCTTGATTTCACCAAGTTCGTCGACACGAAATTCCCTAATTTCCTTAGGGGTTACACCGGCTGGTTTGACATGACCAGCCACGGCCTTGCTCAGGTTCTTACCCTCACCATATGCCACCTGCACCGCGTTGTAACCGTCGCTAGCGACAGTTTTGACCTGAGTCACGGTGCAAGGGCCGGCTTGAATAAGTGTTACAGGAACTGCAACACCATCCTCGCCGATGATTTGGGTCATACCAATTTTGGTACCGAGAAGTGCTTTCATTGCCCTCTTTGCTCCCATTTAAAATCCCCGGTGGCCGGCAGTATCTGGGATCAGACTTACCAATTCACTCAGGAACAAGTTGTTATTACGTAATAAGTTACCGAGCTATCTTAGCAAAAAACGCGACAGATGTCAACAGTTTAGCGATTCGTGCAGGGGCGGTAGCCACCGAGCTGTTGACGGTGATACCGTAAGTGCTATACTGGCGGTGTGGTAAGCGATGGAGGGGTTCCGCGCTGATGTTTCACTAAGGAGAAGCAGCCATGTTGCACATTTCAGATGAGATACGGACGGCTGGCCTGAACCTTGATGTCTGGTATGTCGAGCTCCGTGTCAATGCAGGCGATAGCGTTGGCTGGAGGCCGCTCACCGGATCAGAGATGCGTAAAGTGCGTGACCAAGTTGGCGCACACTTTCCTCGCGCTTCGATAAGCTTCCAGGGGCAGGACGCGTCAATGCTGATGGTCATCAACCCGCCGGATCGCAGGGAGTTTCAGCTCTACTGCCGAAAGTCTATTGCTGAGGTCCTTGGCTGGACTGTCACAGAGCGTAGCGAGTCCAATAAACACGAGACTCAGGCACCAATTACAGCATTCGTTCCCTGAAACCCTTCAATAAGCCCGCACAAGCCGTGCGGTGCCCGCAGTAATACGCAGGGCGCCCGGCTACTATGTGCGGGCGCTTTGCGTATTTGCCCCCTTGCCATACTGCGCGTAGTTTGCCATAATGTAACCAAACAATTAGGGGGAACATGGCAACAAGCAAATCCACGTCTAAAAAATCAGCTGCAAAAACGCACACCGCTAAGGCACCTACAAAGCGCGCAACGACCGTTCGCTCAAAAAAGGCAGCAAGCTCTTGGGAGCTCCCTTCGGGCGGCACTTACAAAACTCTCAAAAGGAGTAGGAACGAAAACTTTTTTAGCCTCCGTGTCACCGACCAAACAATTTACTGGGCAATTTTGTGTTTTATTGTACTAGCGATTGGCATATGGGTTATTACTATCGACGACAAGGTTCAGCGTCTTTATGATCAAATTGATGCACACAACGCCAGCAGCAGCGCTGTTGTCGTGCCAGCTAAGAAAAAGTAAAGCGCGCCACTACAAAAATTACCCCGCATATATAGCGGGGTAATTTTTGTAGAGCGTACTTTTATTACATACGGATTTCAGCGTCAACACCAGCAGGCAGGCTGAGGTTTTGCAGGCTGTCGATAGTCTTAGGTGTGGCGTTGGTAATATCAATCAGGCGCTTGTGTACGCGCATTTCAAAGGCCTCACCGCCCATTTTATATACGTGCGGGCTTTTAACGACCGTGTAGGTGCTGCGGCGTGTGGGTAGCGGCACTGGGCCGGCAACACTTGCGCCGGTGCGGAGCGCGGTGTCCACGATTTGTTTTGCTGATTGGTCAATAACCTTGTGGTCGTATGCCTTTAAGCGGATACGAATTTTAAGGCCTTGGTCTGCTTTGGCGTCTACCATAAGTAAAAACTCCTTGTTTTTTGCCCCGTAACCTCGCCGCAAACCGTATCTTTTAGCTTACGTGCAGCCGAGTTATCGGTGCGATTAATAATACCTGTAAACTATACCATAGCAATCGTGATTTTACTAGGCTTACAATAACCCTACCAAATAAATGCGTAACCTGCTATATTTACTGCGTTAGGTAGCACACCAACAACAAAGAAGGCTCATATGTCACTTGCGGTCGTGGCTCCATGGCAGGTATTCGTAGATTACGCGGCGCGGCGTAGGTTGCATCGCGTGCAGCGTGCACTTCTGCTTGAGCCGCGCATCAGATTGGTCGTCGATGAAATGAAGCGACAATCAGAACAGTTCGGCAAAGGTAAGCCTCCAATTGAGTGCACGGTTCGGGACTACTGGAACGTTGACTCACTCACGCTGGAGGCCCTGGTGCGAAGGCATGCCGGTAGCTCGCTCAAGTGTTGGGCTTGGTACCCTTCACGAACGGGGTTCGGTGGAGTCTACAAATTCAAGATTTGTGTTTGGTAAGCGCAACAATAACCCGCCCAACCGATTGAGGCCCGCCTGCGGCCTCTCGGCTGCAGGCGGGTTTTCGCATATGTGGTATTGGACTAAACTTACATTCTGTGCTATAATAATGATATGGATTTTTTGAAATCGGGTATAGACCCAACAGCTACTGAGGTAGTTGCTGCTGTTGTTGAATTTGCTGACACCGGTAGCCCCGCTGATGGCTGCATAGAGTTAACGGTGAGGCTCGATCCTCCTGATCTGCAACGGCTTGCGAATGCTGCAGAAGATCTAGCGAACCTCACAGATGGTGTTGTTACAAACATTGACCCAGCACAGCCGCCTATGGGCGACTCTCTGCTGCTTGTTCACCGACACCCTACGCCGCTTGGAAAGAGAACCGACCCAGAAGAACGTGGCAAAAGATTGCGCTAAAAGCTTGATGCACAATAAAACGCCCTAACATAGGGCGTTTTATTGATGTTTTGCCTATAAGTTTTGGTTAATGCTGTCGTTTTGCGTTGACTGCTCGGTTGTCTGGCCGAAAGTTTGCGGTGCCTGTGGAACGACTGATTGCGCTGCCCCACCCGTAAACTGTTCGGTCTGTGGCGCGACAGGTGCTACTGGCTGTGCTTGCGTTGGGCCTTGTGTGCCGCCAATGTAGTTGATATCTTTCACCATAAATACAAATACGATTGGCAAAAATACATATAATATCTTTTGGCCAAGACTCATGGTGTATTGTTTGAGAAAGGCGACCAAAAGAATTATGGCAAATACCAGCGCGCCTAATACCAGAATAATTCCGAATTCACGCGTATACTGTGCGAGAATATCAAGCAGCATCAGAACGACCGCCATCCACACGGGTTTTTTGCCAATTTTTGCCATAAGTATCAAGTTATAAACTGGCACAATCGGTGACCAGCTGGGCTTACCGGCCTTTGCATATAAGCGCATTGTGCTGATTAATGATGGCACAAAAAACAAAAAAAACGGCACCACAAATAGTATTACTCCCACGAAACCTACCACTACAAAATTCGTTGATCCAGCGGATTGCATAATTACCCCTTATGCTATATTAATATTTACTACCAGTATAGGGGGGTTACCGCACGAAAGCAATAGCGCCTTCAGCAAAATTGCAGCCTCACAAAAATACTCCGGCGAACCGGAGTATTTTTTAGTGGTAGTAACAGCTCGACTATTTGTCGATCTTGGTTACAACACCAGCACCAACGGTGCGACCACCTTCGCGGATAGCGAAGTCTTGGCCTTGGTCCATAGCGATTGGGCTAAGGAGCTTTACCTTAAAGGTAATTTGGTCGCCTGGCATAACCATTTCTTTGTCAGCAGGCAATTCAACCTCACCAGTCACGTCCGTGGTACGGAAGTAGAACTGTGGCTTATAGCCCTTTGCAAATGGAGTGTGGCGGCCGCCTTCTTCCTTTTTAAGGATATACACCTCGGCGTCGAATTCGGTGTGTGGAGTCAGGGTACCTGGCTTTACAATAACCTGGCCGCGCTCGATTTGCTCGCGTTCAATACCGCGGAGCAGCAAACCGGCGTTGTCACCAGCCTGGCCACGGTCAAGGCTCTTTTTAAAGGCCTCGATACCGGTTACCACGCTAGTTTGGGTTGGCTTAAGGCCAACAATTTCCACTGCGTCGTTGATGTTGATAACGCCCTGCTCAATACGACCAGTAGCAACAGTGCCACGGCCCTTAATTGAGAACACGTCTTCGATTGGCATCAGGAATGGCTTGTCGAGGTCGCGTACTGGCTCGTCAATCCAACTGTCCATGGCGTCAACGAGGTCCATAATGGCTTGCTCGTTTTCTGGGTCGCCTTCAAGGGCTTTGGTTGCGCTACCCTTAATGATAGGCGCGTTGTCGCCGTCGTAACCGTTCTTGGTGAGCAGTTCACGGACGTCCATTTCAACGAGCTCGACCAATTCTGGGTCAGCAAGGTCCATTTTGTTTAGGAATACCAAAATCTTTGGCACGCCAACCTGGTGAGCAAGCAATACGTGCTCGCGGGTTTGTGGCAATGGGCCGTCGTTTGCAGCCACAACCAAAATTGCGCCGTCAATCTGAGCAGCACCGGTGATCATGTTTTTGACATAGTCGGCGTGGCCTGGCATGTCAACGTGCGCGTAGTGGCGCTTTGGTGATTCGTACTCTTGGTGGCTGGTCGCAATGGTAATACCGCGGGCCTTTTCTTCTGGTGCGTTGTCGATTTGGTCGTACGCAACAGGCTTGTTTACGTCACTTGGCAGCTTTTTCGCGAGCACAGTCGTGATAGCTGCGGTGAGGGTGGTTTTACCGTGGTCGACGTGGCCCATAGTACCAACGTTGACGTGGGGCTTGCTTCGGTCAAAGTTTGCCATGTAGTAATCTCCTACTTAATTATTATATTTTGTATGACGCGGGCCGCGGCACTCTAAAATTACACTCGCAATTTTACAGTAGTAACACGCGCCATAGCGTATGAACCTAATTATATGAAAAAAACTCCACGCTGTAAAGGGTCACCTAGTGTTCAGCTATATTTCAGGAATGAGCTTATACTTAGACAATATGAATAAAAACATAGCCCCACGCATATTATGGCCGTTGATTATTGCCAGCTGTGCCCCCCTTTTGTTTATTATTAAGCTGCCGCCCAAAATGACAAGCAGCTCGATTGCCCTTTATTTGGCGTCGCTCACGGGCTATGCCGGCCTAATGTTGCTACTGTGGATGTACGTGCTTGGTGCAAAAAGTGTAACTCGATTATTTTTTAAGGACTTGGCACCGGTTTTGGGCGTCCACAAAGATTTAGGAAAATACGGCTCGATTGCCTTTTTGCTGCACCCGGTTTTTGCGGTATACGGGTTTTTTACGCCGAGCCTTAAGTCGCTAACGTACATATTTTTGCCTAATACTAGCAGCCTTATATACCGCCACATCGCGCTTGGACAAATTGCGTTTTATTGTATTGCCGTGATATGGGTTACGAGCATTTTTTTCCGCAAACGGCTCGGCTTTCGGGCGTGGAAATATATCCACTATTTTGCCTACTTTTCGCTGCCATTTGCCATTTTGCACGTGCCCGACCTAGGCCCGCAGTTTATGGCTAGCCGGATGGTTAAATTGTACTTTTTGGCAATTGCCGGCAGCTTTGTCGTAGCCAGCCTGTTCCGCCTAAGCGGGTGGTTGAACCTCGACCGCAAGCGCTACATTATTGTAAACCATAGCAAAATTACCGACCACGATTTTATGATTGTATTGCAGCCTACAACAGATGAATGGCTGGCACCAGAGGCTGGACAGTACGTGTATGTAAAACAAGGCATTATTAGCGAGGATCACCCCTTTAGCGTGACGTACTACGATGAAGAGTCGGGCGAATTAACTATTATTTACCGCTACACTGGCACGTTTACGCGCTATTTAACCGGCTTGGCGCAGGGCGAAGAGGTATCAATAATGGGGCCGTTTGGCGCGTTTACGCAGGATATCCCCGAAGATGGGCAGCAGCCGGTCGTGTACCTCGCCGGTGGGGTTGGCGTCACGCCATTTGTGCAGCGACTGATCGATAACCGCCGTGATCAATCCCAGTTGCTATTTATGGCTAACCGTACCCATTCAACCGCGCCGTTAGTGCGGACGTTAAAAAAGGCCCTGGGCGACCGCTTGGTTGCAATATACAGCCGTGACATGCCCGCTGGCGCTGGCGAGGAGTCGGGGCGGATTAGCGAAGCGCTGCTCCGCAAATATATAGCGGCACCACGCAGTTCTGTGTACTACATATGTGGCTCAGAACCGTTTGTCGAAGAATGCAAGCGGATTTTAGGGCGTATGAATATTGCCCCTGAACGTATCCGGCAAGAAGAGTTTAGCTGGTAATCAGTAAAATATCGGCGTTAAATAGCGCGGCTAATTTTGGTTTTAAATCGGGTTTAATAATTACGATTGTCGCAAGTGTGTCGGCAATTAATGCTGTAGGCGCCAGCACGTAACTCGCCGCGACAGGCGTGTGCGCAGAATCATTACGACGGGGGTCGATAATATGATGTTTGCGCATTGCACCATCATCCCACGACCGTTTTACAATATCGCTGCCGGCCAGCGCGCCATGGGCAATCTGCATAGTTTTTAGCACACTGCCTGGCGACTTGGGGTCTTCGAGCGCGAATTCCACGGGTTTACTACTTTGTACGTAGATATCGCCGCCCCCGTTTACGATAAACTGCGTGACACCATTGTGCCGGAGCAAGGCGCCAAGCTTGTCAATAAGCCACCCTTTGCCAAAGCCGCCAAAATCGAGCATAAGGCCCTTTGGGACAGTCACCTTAGCGTGGTCCCAGCGCACTACACCCCATGGGTCTACCAATGCGTCGCCGCCATGGACGCGCTGGCCATAGCCGAGCCGGTGCAAGGTGGCGCCAACGGTAATGTTAAATACGCCGTCGCTTATGTCATACATCCGGCGGCTGTAGTCAAGCATGGCCACTAGCTCAGCCGAGGGGCGCTTAAGCACGCCGGTTCGCGCCAACTCGCCAATCAGTGAAGTATCTTTGAACCGCGAATAGGTGTCATCAAAATTTTGGGCATATTCCACCAGGCGACGCTGTAAATCTGGGCTAAACGGCTGGCCGTCGAGCCGTTCGAGCCAAAAGGTGGTGCCAATACTGTCAAAATTGAATAGATCCGCCGCCATTTGCACCCTATTATGGCGCTACCCGCTGGTTTTGCGCTGAAAGACCGCTGGCAAGCCGGGCAAGCCACACAAAAAAGAACACCAGCCCAATAACCTGAATCTGTAGTAACGTAATTTGGCGGTTGCCGAGTATAAAGTAATACCCAAACATAATAAACATAACACCAACCACGCCCCAGGTAATACGCTTAAAAGTGGGCGTAAATAAACGCAACGCGCGCGTTAAGTAAATAACCGACGCTAGGTAAAATACGGTCATACTATAGCCAAAAACATCGTGCACCAAGGGGAACTTGTCGTATGGGAAAATTGATAGGCCCACCATGCATAGTGCAATGAGCCGAAAGGCCGAGTGGGCAACCCATTGCTGTGGTTTTTTAGCGCGTGCTCGCCAGGTTTTGTCGCGGGCAAGCGCGTTGCCAAGTTCAATAATCGCAAGCCCGCTAAACGCCACGGTAGCGTTAAACAAATAGCTCGAAAGCTGCCTGCCCTCCCCTAGCCGGCTTAGGTGCAACGCCATCCAGTCATGGTTAGGGTTTAGCAGCATACTTGACCCACCACCAAATACCATAATTAGCCCAATAATTATAATGTAGCGCGAAAAGGCATTCGTAAACTGTTTTTTTGCCATAGTGGTATTGTACACCTGTCACTAGTGTCAAGTGAAATACTTATGTTTGGCAACGGTGCACCCAGCGCGTATTATATCCACAGCAGTCGTTCGCCCATTCCAAGCCGAAAGGAGACGAAATGACTGAGGCGAAAAAAATTTTTACAGCCATGGGGTTCTCTGCTGCCGTGCCGCTCGATACCCTGGAGTTTCGCCAAATAGCTGACAGCCCAGGCTACTACAGGTATGCCGCGTTATGCAAAGACGGCGGGATCAGGATCTACACGGTAGACTGGAACCAGCTGGAGGAGATTGTGATTTTCCAGCGCTACCTTCCTGGAAGTCACATAGGCAAGGACGAACTCGCGACGCGCATTACGCTAAATGCGGGCATCGGTACCCCCATTGAGCTCCGTGATAACCGCCGCAAAGAGGGCAGACCAACTTACCATAATTGTGGCACTCTCGTAGCGGTCGTAAGATCTGAGTTTCCAGTCAGCTTCTATGACGCTCAGTGGTGGCTTGAATTCCTCGCCAAGCGGCCGCGCCCGGCAACCCGTTGACCCCGACAAGGTGTCCCGGGTTGCCGGGACACCAACAATTTTATATCTGAACGTAACAAAAGCCGCCCCAGTACAGGGGCGGTTTTTTATTGTTATTGCCGTAACTATTTGCTGCGCTTGGCGATGATTTCCTGCGCAACGTTTGGTGGGACTTCTTCGTAGTGAGCAAGCTCCATGGTACTGGCAGCACGGCCTTGGCTCATGCTACGTAGGTCACCGGTGTAACCAAACATGCTAGCAAGTGGCACAATCGCCTTAATCAGCTTGGCGCCAGCCATTAGGTCTTCCATGGCCTCAATACGGCCACGGCGGCTGTTTAAGTCACCAATGATATCACCCATGAAATCTTCGGGCGTCGTGACTTCGACATGCATGACAGGCTCGAGCAAGATTGGGTTCGCTTTTTTGATACCGTCGCGCGCGGCCAGACCACCAGCAAGGTTAAAGGCCAATTCACTTGAGTCAACATCGTGGTAGCTACCGTCGTACAGGGTCGCCTTAATGTCAACCACTGGGTAGCCGGCAATCACACCGCCCTCTAAGGTCTCTTTTATACCCTTCATAACAGGGGTGCGATATTCCTGAGGAACCACACCACCTTTGATTTGGTCGATAAACTCAAAGCCCTTTCCGGGTTCGTTCGGTTCAAAACGTACCCACACGTCACCATACTGGCCACGGCCACCACTTTGTTTAGCGTGCTTACCCTGCACTTCGCTGGTACCCTTAATGGTTTCACGGAATGCAACTTGTGGTTCGCCAATGTTGGCCTCGACATTAAATTCGCGTTTCATACGGTCAATCAAAATGTCCAGGTGCAGCTCACCCATGCCGCTCATAATAGTCTGCCCCGTTTCGTCGTCGGTATGGATACGGAAGGTTGGGTCTTCTTCGGCGAGGCGCTGCAAGGCAATGCCCATTTTTTCTTGGTCGGCCTTACTTTTTGGCTCTACGGCAATGCTGACTGGTGGTTCGGGGAATGTAATGCTTTCGAGCGCGATTGGGTGCGCTACGTCAGTTAACGTGTCACCGGTAAAGGTGCTTTTAAGGCCTACAACAGCGGCAATGTCGCCGGCTTCAATCTTGTCAATATCTTCACGTTTGTCGGCGTGCATACGGACAATGCGGCCAATGCGTTCTTTGTCGCCCGTAGTCGTGTTCAGCACGTAGCTGCCGGCGTTTAGCACGCCGCTGTATACGCGGATAAAGATCAGTTTACCAACGAATGGGTCGGTCGCAATCTTAAAGGCCAGGGCGGCCATTGGTTCGGTTTCGCTTGGTTTACGGCTGATTTCTTCGCCGGTTTTGGGGTTTTTGCCCCATACGGCCTCAACGTCAACTGGGCTTGGCAGGTAGTCAGCCATCACGTCGAGTAGTTTTTCAACAATTACTCCACGGCCATCGCCACCGGTGACCAAAAAGAAATCGCCGGCCAGTACACGTTTGCGCAAAGCACGCTTTAGTTCTTCTTGGCTGATAGCTTCGGCGCCACCTTCAAAGAACTTTTCCATAAGCTCGTCTTCGGCTTCAACGGCGGCTTCAACCAGCAGTGCATGGGCGTTTTCGGCCTTTTCGCGCATATCTGCAGGGATATCGCCCACAATCAATTCGTGGTCAGTGTAGTCGTTGTAGGTGTAGGCTTTCATGTCAACAAGGTCAACAACGCCATTGATGTCCTTTTCGAACCCAATTGGCAAGTGAATCGGCAGTGCGTTTTTGCTTAAGCGGTGGTGAATGCTTTCAAGGCTCTTGTAAAAATCGCCACCGGTTTGGTTGATTTTGTTAATAAAGCACACACGCGGCACGCCATATTTGTTGGCTTGGCGCCACACGGTTTCGCTTTGCGCTTCGACACCCATTTTGCCGTCAAAAATCGTGACCGCACCATCGAGCACACGCAAGCTGCGTTCGACTTCGGCAGTAAAGTCAATGTGCCCTGGGGTATCAATAATGTTAATTTGGCAACCTTTCCAAAAACAGGTCACCGCCGCGCTGGTAATGGTAATACCCCGCTCTTTTTCTTGCGCCATCCAGTCGGTCGTTGCGCTGTCGCCATTCGCGCCGCGCACCTCACCAATCTTGTGGTTAATACCCGTACGGTACAAAATACCTTCGGTGGTGGTTGTTTTACCGGCATCGATGTGCGCAATAATACCCACATTGCGGATATCCTTGAGCTTGATGTCTTTGGTTGCTGCCATAAAAGTCTCGCTTTTCCTTACATTTAGTTAAAAATTTTCGCCATCAAAAATAGCGCATTGCTAATTATTATATCAGATTGATCTTGAAAATGCTATGCAGCTAGTGACTGTTTTTCGCCAGTAAATCCATGCGTGCGAACAAGCTGCTGCGACGTAAACCTATAGTCGAGGTAATATCTCCCTGCGACTCGGCCTAGGCCTTCCACGATCTTTGCAAGTGGTGTGTTCGCATACCGATTGGGGTCTGCGCCTAAACCGATGGAGTAAGCTGCCGTATACCGTTCTAAATACTCATAAAATTGCTCAGTAGCTATACTTGCCTGCGTTGCGTACTCATTCGGGGTAAGTTCCTTTCCGCCGATTAGGACATGTTCCCTAACGTAAGCTCCTGACTCTACCTGCTGCTGTAACCGTATAAGCTGAACTGCGCATCGACCTTGAGCAAAAGCGGTTGATTGCAGATAATCTTCTAGCAGCGCCTGCCTCATAACGTCGGCCCCTGGCATTTGGACAGGTGTCACCAATGCATGAAGGACGTTATGCGCTTGAATAGGGACAGAAACCTTATTCGCTGTTAGCTCACGGAACGCCAGTGTCATTGAATCCGTGTCGTATTCTGCCCTTGGATAATATAGGTGATGGACATTTGTGAACTCGGGCCACGTATAATCTGCCCTAATATGGCTCGCAACCCTTGAAAGGAGTTGCTCCGTATCAACTAGCCCATACTCATTAGTAGGTGTCGCAACGCGGTCTGTTTGATAGGCTTTATTCCAGCGGCGCAGTGCTGGTGAACTATATTCTGGCGGTGGGACATGCGGCTCCGGCGCGCAGCTAGCAGCTACGAGCCACTCCGTCATCCTAGTCCCCTAGCCCTGTCCGCACGTTAATTACCATATACTGATACTATACTGCGACTTATAGCGCTTATGCAACACAAAATTACGCTATATGTGCTGCAATTTTCCGATTAGGACCGAAAGCACAACAATCAGGTAGGTAAATTCGAGCCCATATGCCCACGTGTATTCACGCTGCAGGCGCTCGTGGAATCGCGACATGCGGTTGCGGCTGGTATGTCGTTTTGTAACCCGGTAGTGCATAAACCGGTAAATCCACGTGGCATCTGGCATATACGCTAATACTGCCCCAAGCAAAAGCATGTAATGGTGGGTATCAACGAGCCAAAACAAAAACGTACCGCTCACAAGCGCATCGATTGTAATAATTGTCCACGATACCGGCGTTTTAATGTATTCCTGGCCATCCTTGCCCTCGCCATAGTGCGGTACGCTGTCCAGCACAAAATGCGAAGCATACGCAAGCGGAATCATCAGCTCGGGCTGCTTAATTGTTAGCGCAATAACCGCCCCTGTAAGTAGGTGGTTCATCATAATCATACCCACTATTATAGCAACTTGTGGCACGGATGGTTCGATTGGCAAAAAATACCACCCGGTAAGGGGTGGTATTTTGGTTTTTAGTCGGCACAACTAGGTGCGGGCAAAGTGCGCGAATGCGCGGTTTGCTTCGGCCATGCGGTGGGTATCTTCTTTCTTTTTGTAGGCAGAACCCGCTTCGTTGTAAGCATCAACGATTTCAAGCGCCAAGCGCTTTTGGTAAGGCATGCCATTGCGTGAGCGGGCGCTTTGCACAAGCCAGGTAAAGGCATAGTGTAATTGGCGGTGGCCCTGTACGGGGAATGGAATCTGGTAGTTTGCACCACCAACACGGCGACTTTTTACTTCAAAGTTTGGGCTCACATTTTTAAGTGCGCGCTCAAATACTTCGAGTGGGTCTTCGCTTTTAAGGGTTTTAGCGGCTTGCTCTAGGGCGCCGTATACAGCACGCTCAGCGGTCAACTTTTTACCATCAAGCATGCTTTTGTTAATCAAACGCTGCACCAATACGCTTTGGTATTTGCGGTCAGGCTTGATGTTTCGCTGTAGTTTTTTAGTAACTTTACGTGGCATGATTATTTCTCCGCTTTCTTAGCACCGTACTTGCTACGGCCCTGTTGGCGTTTAGCGACACCCTGAAGGTCAAGGGCACCACGAACAATGTGGTAGCGCACACCCGGTAGGTCTGGCACGCGGCCGCCACGCACCAGCACAACGGCGTGCTCTTGCAGGTTGTGGCCTTCGCCGCCAATATAGGCCCACACTTCGTAGCCGTTCGTGAGGCGCACGCGGGCGACCTTACGGAGGGCTGAGTTAGGTTTTTTTGGTGTTTTAGTGGTCACCTTAACACACACCCCACGCTTAAGCGGAGCGTCTTGGTCGTAGTAGCGCACTTTAAGGGCGTTTTGAATACGACCTAGCGCCGGCGACTTGCTTTTTTTACCAGCAGTCTGCCGAGGTTTACGAATCAACTGATTGATTGTTGGCATTAAAAATTCCTGTCTAACAGTTTACTTATTGAAGTGAGGGCTTGCTAAAGGCCCATGACGGTTGCGAACACTGCGCAGCAAACGCCCGCTCGCGCTTATTTGGCCTTGCCAGGTATTACACACACCTTAACTCCGCCAAAAAGGAAACTCATATGGCAGTATACTACATCTGCATCTATATGTCCACACCCCTTACGGCAAGCCCGATATCGACTACGGCCTAAAGCCACCTGCGCGGCCGGTAACATTTGCACAGCTCGCACTGCCTAGCTACTTTTAAGCCATTAAAAATCGCCCCATGCGCTGGAGCGATTTTTAATGTGCCTAGCGTGCGCCTACGGTTTAGGCGACACGCTCGGCGTCTTCGGCAATTTCCTCGACGTAGTCGAATGACTCGGCGGGGGCTAGGGCTGAAGGCGCACCGGTACCAACAGGAATCTTGCGACCAATGATCACGTTTTCCTTTAGGCCACGGAGGTGGTCGGCGCGGCCGCTGGTGGCGGCGTTAATGAGCACGCGGGTTGTGTCCTGGAATGATGCGGCGCTCAGCCAGCTATCACTCCAAATACTCACCTTGGTAATACCAAGGAGCAACTGCGTGTATTGCACCGGCTTTTTACCATCTGCAACCAAGGTACGGTTGGCATCCACAACACTTGCCTTGCTCACAATGTCGCCCATTACAAAGGTGCTGTCACCTGGGTCTTCAACTTGGACACGGCTAAACATTTGGCGAACAATAATCTCCAAGTGTTTGTCGGCCACGTCTTGCCCCTGTGCGGCATAAATGCCAAGCACTTCGTTGATGATGTAGCGCTGCGTTGCCTCGGTGCCCTTTAGGCGCATGAGGTCGTGGAGGTTGAGCGATCCACCAGTCAGGCGATCGCCAGCTTCGACTGCATCACCGGCCTTTACGACAAGTTGAGCGGTGCCCGGGATTTCGTAGCGGACAGGGCCACTTGCGTTCGCGGCAATTACCACGGTGTCTTCGGCGAATTCTATGACGCCGTCGAATGGTGCAAAGAGTGGGTTTTCGCCGTTTTGTTCGGCCAAAACGTCACCGGTCTTTACGTTGCTGCCAGCCTTTAGGGCAGGCTTACGGCCATCAAGCGGTAGGCGTTCAACATGGCCCGCTGTTGGGGTAACTTGAACGATGTATTTTCGGCCGTCTTCCCATACGTCAACAGTACCAGCGACTTCGCTCATGTGCGCCTGGCCCTTCGGGTTGCGTGCTTCAAATAGCTCTTCAACACGTGGCAAACCAGTGGTAATGTCACCACCAGCCACACCAGAGTTGTGGAATGTCTTTAGGGTTAGCTGCGTGCCTGGCTCACCCACTGACTGGGCGGCAATCACACCAACAGGCTCAGCGTTCGCAATGAGGTGGCCAGTGGCCATGTCAATGCCATAGCTCTTGCGTGGGATACCATGCAAGTTGTTGGTTGAAAGGACGCTTTGAATGCGTACTTCGGCGATTTTCTCATCGGCATCGATTGCATCGGCAACTGCACGGGTAATCAGCTCGTCGGCGCCAATATGCCCTGGAACAGCGTCCCGGGTGTAGCGGCCGTATAGGCGGTTACCAAAGCTGATCATCGTGAGTTCGCTTTCGTTGCGGTAAATCAGGTAACCTTCGTCGTCACCCGTGGTGTCTTCGACAGTAAACACGTCTTGGCTCACGTCGACCAGGCGGCGGGTTAAGTACCCAGAGTCGGCGGTCTTAAGTGCGGTGTCAATCAACCCCTTACGGCTACCGCGGGTCGCGATAAACGCTTCAAGGCTAGAAAGACCTGTTTTGTAGTTGCTCCGCACCGGCAGCTCAATTTCGCGGTTGTTGGCATCTACCTGGATACCAATCATGGCACTCGCAAGCTTAATGTTGCTAATGGTACCACGCGCACCAGAGTTCACCATTGTACTCACGCTGGTGTCCATATGTGCAAGCTGCTCTTTTAGGAACGCCTCTACCTTGTTGTCGACTGCGCGCCAGTTGTTTACCGTGAGGCTGTAGCGCTCATCTTCGGTAATCAGGCCTTCGTCGTATTGTTCGCTGATGATTGTGGCTTTTGCGTCGCCTTCGGTCACAAAGTCGCTAATTTCGTCAAAGGTAACGTAGTCGGTCATGCTGGTAGACACAGCACTCACGGTTGCAAAACGGAATGCCAAACCTTTCATTCGGTCAGCAATCAGCGCTGTTTGCTCGGCACCGTATTTGTCAAAGATTTGCCCCAGCACCTTTTTCAGCTCTTTTTTGTTCTGAACCTTGTTGGTGAATGGGAAATCTTCTGGCAAAATCTCGTTAAAGAACACGCGGCCAAGCGTTGTACTACGGACAGCGCCCTTAGCACGAATGCGGATTGGCGCTTGCAGCTGTAGTTTATGCATGTCATACGCCAGCTCGGCGTCGCGGCTGCTTGCGAACATTTGGATACGATCGGTCTGCGCACTTGGTTTTTCGTAGGTAAGGTAGTAGTTACCAAGCACGACGTCCTGGTTGATGTTTAGCACTGGGCTACCATCGGCAGGTTTCAGCAAGTTGTTAGTTGCGCTCATCAACTCACGCGCTTCGCGTTGTGCATCGTGGCTTAGTGGCAAGTGTACGGCCATCTGGTCACCATCGTAGTCGGCGTTAAAACCGGTCGCCACCAGCGGGTGCAGCTGGATAGCCTTGCCTTCGACAAGTACCGGCTGGAACGACTGAATGCTTAGGCGGTGGAGTGACGGTGCGCGGTTAAGCAAAACATATTTGCCCTTGATACACTCATCGAGTGCGTCCCACACCGCTGCTTCGCCGGCTTCAATCAAGCGCGTTGCGCTTCGAATGTTGTGTGCGTATTCATTTTGGATCAACCAGCTAATCACAAAGGGCTTAAATAGCTCAAGCGCCATTTGCTTTGGCAGGCCGCATTCGCTAATTTTGAGCTTAGGGCCGACAACAATTACTGAACGACCGCTGTAGTCAACGCGTTTACCTAGCAGGTTTTGGCGGAATCGGCCTTGCTTGCCTTTTAGCATGTCGCTAATGCTCTTAAGGCGGCGACGACCACCAGTTGCGTTCACGGCGCGGCCACCACGGGCGGCGCTGTTGTCAACTAGGCTATCCACGGCCTCTTGTAGCATGCGTTTTTCGTTGCGCTGAATTACTTCTGGAGCATTTAGGTCAATAAGCTTTTTAAGGCGGTTGTTACGGTTAATGACACGGCGATACAGGTCGTTTAGGTCGCTCGTTGCAAAACGGCCACCCGTCAATTGCACCATCGGGCGAAGATCCGGAGGAATGACCGGCAATACCGTGAGGCACAGGCTGTTTGGTTTAATACCGGCCGCAAGCATACCTTCAAGCACCTTTAGGCGCTTGAGCAGCTTCTTTTCGCGCTGGCCCTTTGCGGTCTCGACTTCGGCAGACAGCTCACCAATAAGGGTTGGCAAGTCAATTTCGTCAAGCAACGCCTTAAGGGCGCTGCCGCCCATGTCAACAGTCGCAAGCTCTTCGTATTCTTCGGGCAAATTACGATAGTCTGTTTCGTTTAAGAGTGCGCCTTTTACTAAGCCTTCAAGCTGGTTTTTCTTGACTAAGTAGGTGCTTTCAAGCTCTTCGATTTCCTTACTTTGGGCTTCGGCGAGCGACTTGACATCAGCACCCTCGGCTTCGGCTTCGCGTTCGTAGCGAATTTTAATCGCAGCACGGCCAGCATTTGTTTCGGCTTCAATGTCAGCCAAGTATTGGTCTCGTTTTTCGGTATCAACATTCAAAATAACGTAGGTTGCAAAGTAAGCGACCCGCTCAAGATTGCGCACAGTAATACCAAGCAGCAAACTCATGGCGCTTGGCGTGCCGCGCATAAACCAAATGTGAGCAACTGGGGTAGCAAGGCTAATGTGGCCCATGCGTTCGCGGCGCACAATTGCCTTTGTAACCAGTTCGCCATTTTTATCAACGGCTGCTTCGCGGCTGCGCACACCCTTTAGCTTGTTGTCGTGCGGATTGATATCTTTGACTGGGCCAAAAATACGTTCGCAGAACAAACCATCGCGTTCGGGCTTTTGCGTGCGGTAGTTAATGGTTTCTGGCTTGGTAACTTCACCGTAGCTCCATTTCAGGATGTCTTCAGGGCTCGCAACTGCTAAGCGTACCGCGTCAAAGTCCGCAATGCTGCTCGTTTGTACAATACGTGGCATTAGGCGTCCTCCTCATCTTCCTTGGTTGTTATTTCATCGTATAGTTCGTCGTATGCTTCATCAACGCTGGCAATCTGGCCCCCGTCATCGATATCACGGATTTCAACACCGTCGCTATCGTCGATATCACCAAGCTCGTCGCTTTCGTCAAGGACAGTCTCGATTTCCTCGGCTAGATTGCTCGCAGGCACCGTCTTGTCTTCGGGGCCAGCGTTTTCAATTAGCACTTCGGCGTCAATTTGCTCACCTTCGTCGACAAGGTCGACACGTAGGCCAAGGCCCTGCAGCTCTTTGACAAGCACGTTAAAGCTTTCTGGCAATTTTGGCCCAGTAATCACATCATTTTTGATGATGCTTTCGTAGGCTTTTGCGCGGCCGTACACATCGTCGGACTTAATAGTCAGCATTTCTTGTAGGGTCGAGGCAGCACCATATGCTTCAAGTGCCCAGACCTCCATTTCGCCAAAACGCTGGCCACCGTTTTGCGCCTTACCACCAAGTGGCTGCTGGGTAACCATGGTGTATGGCCCAGTTGAGCGCGCGTGAATTTTGTCGCTAACCATGTGGTGCAGCTTAATCATGTGCATCACACCAACAGTGGTGCGTTCTTCAAAGGCGTCACCGCTGCGGCCGTCGAACAATTGGCTCTTACCGTCTTCGGCAAAACCAGCCTTTTTCAGTTCGCTCTGAATCACATCAAGCGGCACACCGTTAAATGGTGGCGTTGCAACCTTGTAGCCAAGGGCGCGCGCGGCCATACCAAGGTGTGTCTCAAATAGCTGGCCAAGGTTCATACGGCTTGGCACACCAAGTGGGTTCAGCACGATATCAACAGGGGTACCGTCTTCCATGAACGGCATGTCTTCGATTGGCAAAATCCGCGCTACCACACCCTTGTTTCCGTGGCGGCCAGCGAGCTTGTCGCCAACGCTAATTTTGCGGAACTGCGCCACAAAAATTTGGATCTGCATCAATACGCCGGCTTTCAGTTCGTGGCCGTTTTCGCGGCTAAAGATCTTAACGCCAACAACTTTACCGCCGCCCGCATTGTTCATGCGTTGGCTGGTATCGCGTACATCCTTGGCTTTTTCACCAAAGATAGCTCGCAGTAGGCGCTCTTCGCTGCTTAGTTCTTGTTCACCCTTAGGTGTAATTTTACCCACAAGTACGTCGCCGGCTTTCACCTCGCTCCCTACCTGCACAATACCGTATTCGTCAAGGTGGCGGAGTGATTCTTCGCTCACGTTTGGAATGTCACGGGTGACAATTTCGGGGCCAAGCTTGGTTTCACGGACTTCTACGTTGTAGTCCTTGATGTTAATGCTTGTCAGCGTGTCATCTTCGACCATGCGGCGGCTTAGCACAATTGCGTCGTCCATGTTATACCCAGCCCATGGCATGAATGCCACCAGCAGGTCTTTTCCAAGGGCTAGCTCGCCATCTTTAATACTTGCACCTTCGATTAAGATATCGCCGGCTTTGACCTTTTGGCCGCGTACAGCAACAGTCTTTTGGTTAATGCTACGGTCGTCATTGCTCTTAGCAAAGTGAATCAGCTCGTAAGCCTTTACGCCGTCTTTGTACTTTACTTCAACGACGTCGCCATCGGCGCGCACGACTTCACCATCGCCTTCTGCGACAATCAGCTGGCTACTGTCACGGGCAACAATGTGCTCAATACCAGTGCCAACGGTTGGGGCCTGCGTGCTCAAAAGCGGCACAGCCTGGCGTTGCATGTTCGAACCGGTCAAAGAACGGTCAATACGGTTTTTTTCGATAAATGGCACAAGACCTGCAGTCGAGCCCAAAATCTGCTTATGTGCAGCGTCCATATAGGTGACCTCTGTAACGTCAACCTGACCTGGCTGCAAAAACTTGCGCGCAGATACACGCTCGTTAATAAACTTACCATGTGCGTCGATATGAGCGCCGGCGTCAGCGATCACCTCGGTGAGCTCTTGCGCAGCATCAAGGTACACAACTTCGTTGGTAACCATACCGTTATTCACCTTGTAGTACGGTGTTTCAATAAACCCATATTCATTGACACGGGCATAGGCGGCAAGGTTAAGCACCAGCCCAATGTTTGCGCCTTCTGGCGTTTCCACAGCACAAATACGGCCGTAGTGCGTCGGGTGAGCATCGCGCACGTCAAAACCGGCGCGTTCGCGGCTTAAGCCACCAGGGCCCATTGAGCTAAGGCGGCGTTTGTGGCTTAGTTCAGATAGCGGGTTTACTTCGTCGAGTAGCTGGCTCAGCTGGCTGCTTGCAAAGAACTCACGAACTGCGGCAACCACTGGGCGTGCATTAATAAGCTGGCTTGGCGTAACGGTTTCAATGTCGCTCATGCTCATGCGGTCCATGGCGTTACGCTGCATGCGGAGCATACCAACGCGGAACTGGCGCGCAACAAGCTCGCCGACCAACTTAATGCGGCGGTTGCTCAGGGCGTCGATATCGTCGGGCATATCTTGCGTGTTGTTCAGGCGAATTATTTCGCGAATGATCGCAATCAGGTCTGCCATCTGGAACGTGCGGAATTCCGTGGTGTTCGGCACATCAAGGCCAAGGCGCTGGTTTAGCTTATAACGGCCAACACGGCTGTAGTCAAAACGTTTAAAATCAAAGAACATACGTTCAATCATTTGGCGTGCGTTGTCGACTGTGGCGAGGTCACCTGGGCGAAGGCGTCGGTAAACCTCAATAAGGGCTTCGTTTACACCGTGGGTCGGGTCTTTTTCGAGTGTTGCGTCGATATATTTTACGTCACCCGTATCGATATCATTAAAGAGCTCTTTGATATCACCAACCTTGCTGTGGCCGAGCGCGCGGAGCAGCGTTGTGACAGCAATTTTGCGGCGGCGGTCAATCTTAACGTATAGCGCACCGTTGGCGGCAGTCTCAAATTCAAGCCATGCGCCACGGCCAGGGATAATTTTTGCACCATATAGGTTGCGGCCACCAGCTTTATCGGCGGTAAAGAACACACCAGCGCTACGGATTAGCTGGCTTACGACAACACGTTCGGTGCCATTCACAATAAACGTACCGCGGTTTGTCATCCATGGGTAATCACCAAGGTAAATTTCTTGCTCTTTTACTTCACCCGTAACCTTGTTTGTCAGCTCCACGTTGACCATTAAGGGCGCGTCAAACGTGACGTTATTTTCTTTTGCATACTTTTCGGTGTTTTTTGGTACTTGGAACGAGTAGTCCTTAAATCGAAGCGCAAGCTTTTGGCCTGTGTAATCTTCGATTGGGTTTAGTTCCGCGAATATTTCGCTCAGCCCAGTTTCCACAAAGTCTTTCCAAGACTCCTTTTGGTGGTCAACTAGGTTTGGCAATTCCAAAATATCGTCTTTAGTAAAAAAGACGCGCGTGCTCTTGGACGTTGCAGCAGTGCTTGATTTAGCCATGCAGTTCCCCTTGCATTCGTTACGGTTGTTATGTACGCGGGTTATTACGTCAACACATTACAGCATGGGTCAATCTGTAAAGTATGAGCGCCATTACCCCTTGGCTCCGAAGCGTACACTAACGTAGGTTATGCGGACACCAAAAACGCCACGCCATAGGCGTAGTGTCCAGTCGACCCACGTTATACTATCTTCATTACTCATTATTATAGTAACCATTCTGCCGTGTGTCAACATATGTATTGTCTAAACTTTTATTTGGCGATAGGATGATGGTACGTACCTCACAAACTATTAGGAGCATCATGACCGAACAGTCTGTCAATAGCCAGGTTAGAGCAATCCTTGCGATTGCCGATTACGCCGACGATGAGGGTGATCTACCCGCAGGAGCGCCCAACCTCCACCCGCGCCTCACGAGCGATGCGCTGCGTCGCGCACATGCATCTGGGGAGCTTCGAAACTGGGCAACGATGTTCAGTGAAAGCCTGAAAACCTACCGCACAATCATTGCTACAGAGCAAAAGTTTCCAGACAGTAAGGCGTATCGTCAGATGGTTCAAACGGCGGTTGAGGGTATACTCGCTGCTATCAGTTGAGTGCGCGCAAAAGCCCCTCGCTATATAAAGCGAGGGGCTGCATCATTTTTTATAGGCTTTTATTTATCGTGGGTAATGACAGTATCGACGATGCCGTACTTTTTAGCTTCGTCGGCGCCCATCCAAAAGTCACGCTCCATGTCGGCTTTTACCTTTTCGAGCTTTTGGCCGGTGTTATCTGCCATAATTTTTGCCAACCGCTCCTTTAAGTGGATAGCCTCTTTTAAGGTGATTTCTTGGTCAGTCACCTTACCCTGCGTGCCGCTGCTTGGCTGGTGAATCATCACGCGGGAATTTGGCAGCAAGTGGCGCTTGCCTTTGGTGCCGCTGCTAAGTAAAAAAGCACCCATGCTGGCTTGCAGGCCAATGCCAAAGGTTGCGACATCGGGCTTAATAAACTGCATGGTGTCGTAAATAGCTAAGCCGTCGTACACGCTACCGCCGGGGCTGTTGATGTACAGGTTTATATCTTTGGTTGGGTCTTCGTTGGCCAGGTGCAATAGCTGCGCCACAACCACATTCGCGGTGTGCTCGTTAACTTCTTCACCTAAAAAGATAATGCGGTCTTCGAGCAAACGGGAATATATGTCATACCCGCGCTCCCCGTCGCGCGTTTTTACAATTACATTCGGTACTAAATAATTGTTCGGTTTCATGCTTTTATTGTACACGCATATTAGCACTCGTGCAAGCAGAGTGCTAATATGCAGAGTTGACTTACGAATGCAGCAATGCTATAATATAAGTATAGACATGGTCAATCGAAAGGACTTACCTTATGTCTCGTCACCCCAGTAGTAACTGGCGCGCGGCGGCAGGCGCAATCGGTAAGGTTGTCGCGATTGCACTGCTTGCCGCTGCCTTCATGGTAAGCTACGTCCCGCTCGTCAGCCCTTCGCCCCATGTGAATGGTGGCGGTACGCCTGACGCGTACCTTGGCGCCCTGGTACCCGCACTGTTCGGGATGGTCTTCAGTGGCCCTCCCGCACTCTGGTTCACCATCGCGGCGGCTGCTGTATGGGCCGGCAGTATAATCGTCGAGTGACACGCCAAAAGGGCGCGGTTCGGATTTTTTCCGGCCGCGCCCTTGTTCATATCATGGCACAACTACTTTGTATTCAGCTCTACCAATTTATCAACCGTAAGCTCAGTGGCAAGGCGGTTGGTAATATCACGCTGAATTTCTGGTTCGTCAAAACGCTTAGCCATTTCGGGCTGGTTAGCATATTGTGCGCGGTACATATCAATCCGCTCGTTCAGTGCCTGTTCAGGTACCTGAACATTAAGTTCTTTTGCGAGTTGGTTTAGTACTAAGCTGGCCTTTACGCGCTTTTCGGCAAGCGGGCGAGCCTCTTTTCGTTCCCAATCTGCCATGTCCTTAAAACCTTTACCAGCGACATATTGGTCCATACTACTGCCGCTGTACATCAGGTTTTGTGCCATGTCTTGTTGAATTGATTTCACCTGGTCGTCCACCAGTAGGCCCGGCGCCGATACTTTGCTTTTATCGACTAACTGCTGAATCAAATCGTCGCGCATGTCGTCGGTAGCTTCGCGCTGTTTTTGTGCGGTAAGTTCGGCCTTAATATCTGCCCGTACATCGTCCATACTGGTAAATTCGCCAATTTTCGCGGCAAGCTCGTCGGTTTCTTCGGGCTCAGCTACTTCGTTCACCTTTTTAAGGGTCACGCTAAATACCACGTCCTGGCCTGCTAAATCCTGTGAGCCATAGTTTGCCGGGAAAGTCAGCGGGATATCAAAGGTGTCACCAGCTGCGTGCCCGACAATTGCTTCTTCGAACCCGGGGATAAACGAGTTGCTGCCAAGTGTAAGCGCATAGTCGGTACTACTCCCGCCCTCGAATGGCGTATCGCCCTTTTTACCGACAAAATCAATCACGGTTTCGTCGCCTGTTTTGGCCTTGCGCGTAACTTCATTTTTCGCTACAAACTGCTGTTTAATGCGCGCGAGCACGTCGTTTATATCGGCTACCGTTACGCTCACCTTTGGCATGTTGAGCTTAAGCTTTTTGTAATCGCCAAGTGTAATTGGTGGCAAAACCTCGCCTTCGGCGGTGAACTCAAGCGTGTCATTTGGAACAAACTTTGTCACTTGCACTTGCGGCTGTTCAAGCGGTAGCAATTTGTGCTCGCTGTAGGCATCGGCAATCGCTTTATTAATGGCTGCGTTGATTGTTTCGTCGGCAAGTTGCGACGGGTCGGCGTGCTGGGCTACCACGCCAACCGGCACATGGCCCTTGCGGAACCCCGCCACCTTTATTGTTTTGCCAAGGCGCACCAGCGCAACTTGCTCGGCTTTTTTCAATTCATCGCTTTCAAGCGTAATGGCCAACGTAGCGTGGCTATCAGTCGTATGTGTAATAGAACTCTTCATAGCAATCTATTATAACAGATTAAAAGGTAGAGAGGTTGATGGCTGCTTTCATATTATATGGCGTGATACTGTTTGCTACGGAATAGCACACGCCGCCAGAGCTAATAAGTGCGGTGTAGTTAGAGGTTTCGGCCGCGGTTGGCATTTCAAGTGTGTAGAACAAGTAGTAGGTCGTACCACAGTATTGCACCATGAAATCCTGTGCCGCAGTATTGCCAAACCCAACATTCGGCGGCAAGGTGGTAAAGAACGTGGCCGGCAAGTAGCCCATGGCAACCGCAGCATCGCCAAGCGTGCAGCGGTAGCTAGTGTCAATTGAATAGTAGTTGTACGATTCCCAGCCGCCCGCACCATCCACGCAACCGCTCGCAGTGCTGACAGCAGTTGTAGAACCGGCGCCACCCTTTGGGAACGAGCCCTGGCGGATTTCCATAACCTTTATGGTTTCGCTAAATTTTTGAGCCGCGTCACGGATTGCTGTGTCACGCGACTGGATTTGCGCGTTATTGTAGGCAAGCGAAATCATGGTAGCTAATATTGCAATCACAATAATTACCACAATTAGCTCAACAATGGTAAAACCCTTAGAATGCCCACGCGTTTTCATTATGCTCTTACTATGTCAAACTGCTTACGGTTGGTCAACTAGCGCTCAGCGGCAATGGTGGCAATAATTTGGTCAACGCTAAGGTGCTGCTCTTGCGAGGATTCGATATTTTTAAGTGGGTACACGCCAGTTTTTAGCTCATTTTCGCCAACAAAAACTACATACGGAATGCCCTTTTTAATAGCTGTTTTTAGTTTTTTATCGATTTTTCGATCAGTAAAGTCAAGCTCGACCGCAAGGCCACCGGCCCGCAATTGCTGGGCAAGCTTTGTCGCACCATTTAAGGCACCACCTAGCACAATTACATACGCTTGAGTCGAACAAACAATGTTTGGCAAAAGGCCGTGCGTGTCCAAAAACAGCTGCATCATAGTAAGCCCGGGCGCCATACCGACTGCCGTAAGCGGCTCAGCCCCAAACATGCCAACCAGGCCATCGTAGCGACCGCCGCCAAACAACGCACGATTGTTTTCGGGGTGAGTATCAAAAAATTCAAATACAGTGCCAGTGTAGTAATCTAGCCCACGCATTAGGGTAATGTCAAAAATCGCGTTTTTAATGCCAGCATGGTCAAGGTAAGTAAATAGTTCTTGCACCTCACGGACTGGCTCGCTATCGCGTAACGTTTCCGGTAAGTCAGCCATCGTTTTTGCCGCCAAAAGCTGCACAATTTTTTGCAGCCCCGCTTTTGCCTGGTCGTCACCAAATATATCTATTGCTTGGTCGCGGAACGCTTCGGGCGATATTTTATTTTTACGGTCAAACAGCTTGATCATCATTTGCGCGCGTGCGGGCTCGAGCCCTAAATACTGTGCCATCATGTAGTTAATAATGCGCCGATTATTAATGCGGATCACGTACATGTCGTCGCTCGCACCAAAACTTTTCATAATGGTAGCGCCTATTTCGATTACTTCGGCCTCAGCCGGGGCGCCAGGCGCACCAAAAATATCGACATTTAGCTGCCAAAACTCACGCTCACGCCCACGCTGGGGGCGCTCGTAGCGCATAAACTGCGCAATGCTATACCAGCGGGCTGGCAGTGGCGTTTCTTGACGCCGCGCAGCTATCATGCGGCTAACGCTTGGGGTCATTTCGGGGCGGATCGCTACTCGCCTATCACCCCGGTCGGTGAACTGGTAGGTTTGCTCGTTTACAAGCTCTTGCCCGCTTTTTGCGGCATAGATTTCGAGTGGCTCCAAAAGAGGTGCGTCGTAGGGTTCATATCCATAACGGCGTACCACGTTGCGCCATTTTGCAAAAATGTATTCGCGCACGCGCATATCTTCGGGGTACCAATCGCGCGCACCTTTGTAGCTGTCAGAACTTAAGTTTGCCATATCTGTTGTTATTGTAGCAGATAATTGCGCTCAAGCCATACATACATGGCAATGCCGGCCGCCACACCGACATTGATGCTGCGCGTGCTGCCAAATTGCTCTATGGCTACCACTTCATTCGCCTTTTGTAATAAGTCTGTCGAAATGCCGGGGCCTTCGGCACCAAATAATAGCACCGATTCTTGCGGCATAGCCACGCCAGAAAGGTTATTAGCCCCCGGCACGTTGTCAAAGGCAATCAAGGCTTTGCCGTTGATCGCCTGCAAAAAGTCATTTGCTGTTGCGTGATAGTGGACGTGCAGATACTTGTCTGTCATCATGGCGCCACGCTTGTTCCACTGCCGGCTGCCAATTATATGCAGGTGCCGTACGCCAAACGCATTGGCCGAGCGAACAATTGTGCCCATGTTAAAATCGCGCGCTACGTTTTCAATGGCAACTTCAAGGCCGGTGCCCTTAGTATCAAGGTCCGCTACAATCATTTCGATGGGTACGCCCTTATAGGTGCTGGTTACGTTCCGGCTATCGTTCATAAATCAAATTATATCAAATTTAAGACGCCAGAAGGGGTAGCCGCGCACCGGAGCCTACATTGGCTCCGGTGCGGGCAATCCCTTCTGGGCTTTGCTGCTTAGGCGGCTCGCCTATGCAGTCCCCCCAAGCTCCTTGATAGCCTTGTGGACAGCCTTGGTGAAGATGGACCGAGTCTTCTCGGTGACCTCCCAGCCCCCATTGGCCAGCAGCACATCAAGGATGCACAGGTCGCACGTTGCGTTGGGCTTTGATTCCGCGACTTCGAGGAAAGCGATCAGGAGGTCGTGGAGTCGTTCGAAAGCATACGAAGGCACTTCGCCCTGGTGAGAGTCGAAATACCGGCGCACCTTTGCGACAAAACCACATCGATTAGCACCGATAACTGCTCCGATGCTCGTACCCTGAACGACGTCTTCGTGAACCGCAACTGACATTGTTGCTCCAATCTGCAACTCGTTGGGTAGGTACTCATGCACTTTATACATTCTCGCAAAAGCAAACGTAAAAGCACACGAGACCATCATTGTCTCATCACTGCCCCTATTAGTCAATGGCTCCGTATCTGTTGTTTACGATGCTTTACATAATACGGTGTTCACTATAAAATACGTAGGTCATAATCATGCGGATGTGGCGGAATTGGTAGACGCGCTAGCTTCAGGTGCTAGTGCCCGCGAGGGCGTGGAGGTTCAAGTCCTCTTATCCGCACCAATGAAGAATCCTTGGAGTGAGCGAGCTTAAACAGCTCGTTGACCCCTGGGATTTTTTCAATTGGAGTGGTTCCACAATCAATATCCGCGAAGCTTGGTACTGTGTCGAAAATTACGCCAAAATATCTCGCTCGAAGTATCGGATTACAGTGGTCAATGAGTAGATCACGCATGTGTTCCACAAAGTACCCGAGATATGTCAAGACAGTCTGCATATCAACGCTTTCATTTGTCATTTGTTCCTCTTTCCTCGTATCAAGATTACTAATTTGCTCTTCTATCTTGGCGATATCCTCCTCCATGTACTTTAATGCTGTCGGCGAGCTGACAAACTTCATCCGGTCGACAATCGTGCGTACTTCCGCTTCGAATTCAGAGCGTTTCCGATCGCGCAAAGCGGTCTCGTCGACGGTCTTTGCTTGACGCTGCCGCCAAACAGTCAAAACGGCCTCTGCGACCTCGCCAAAGCGCGCAGGACTAATCGTGATGCGGTCAACGAACGTATTGATAGCATCATCAAACTGATTCTTTGATACGCGGAAATAGTGCCCATGATGACTGCAGTGATAGGCGGGATAATACTTACCGAGACGACCTCGTGAAGCACTGCCCAGGAGTGCATTATGGCATGTTGGACACGTTACGAGTTTGCGGTATGGAAACTCCTCGTTATAGACATTCTTCTTAGCGAATTTCTCTTGCTTCAGCTCCCGTCCGACAGTCGGGTGGTCATAATCGTCAGGGTTCACGGCGATGTGTATTTTGCCGCGATTAGCTTGATTGAAATGCTCGATAGACACCAATCCAACAAACTTGCAGCGTACAGGTACGCCGTTCGTCCATTTCTCCGTGTTAACGCCTGCGTAAAGCGTCTT
>JAJXWT010000023.1 GCA_021781475.1 bacterium | reverse complement strand
TGGCTTGATAAGCCCGGATTTATCGGTCACTTCTAGGCTAAAGGTCGCATTTTTCATTTTTTGAGCGGCGTCTTGGGTGGTGCGGTTGCTCGCAACAACAATACCTAAAATTGCGGCCATTATAAGGGGAAACGTGAGCGCAAGAATCCAAAAACTCTTTTTTTTCATGGTACGCAGAACTTCAAATTTGTAGACCGTGCCTAGATTATGCATGGTGTGCTCCCCTCTCGTTTTCGGCGCCGTATACTGTAATAAAAATGTCCTCAAGGTTTTTATTGCCGAACTGTTTGCGCACATCTTTTACCGTGCCATAGGCTCGTGCGGCACCGTCTTTTAGCAACACTATGCGGTCGCACAGGCGCTCTACTTCGTCCATTTGGTGCGTGATAAATACGACGGTCGCGCCAGCTTTTTGGTGCTCTTCGATAATGTCCATAAGGAGCCGACGGTTTACCGGGTCAAAGCCCTTTGTCGGTTCGTCAAGGATAAGCAGGCTGGGCTGATTAATAATTGTCACGCCAAGCTGGATTTTTTGCTGCTGGCCACCGCTTAGCTTTTCGAGCCGTGCGTCCTGGTATTCGCTAAGGCCTACGCGCTCTAGGTAGGCAATGCTGCGTTCGCGCGCTTCGGCGCCAGTCAGGCCTTTTAGCTCGCCAAAGTAGCGCATAATATCAATTACCTTTTCTTTTTTATACAGGCCACGTTCTTCGGGCAGGTAGCCAATAGTCACACGCGTACTTTGCGGGTCAAACGGGCGGCCGTTAATAAGCAGGCTGCCGCTGGTGGGCGTGTAAAGCCCCAGCAGCGCACGAATTGTTGTGGTTTTGCCGCTACCGTTACTACCTAAAAACCCAAATACCTCGCCGCGGCGAACCTCAAACGATAAATCCTTGACAACCTCTGTAGCCCCAAACTTCATCTTAAAATGGTCAACAGTAATGATTGGAGTTTGTGATTGCATGTTTATATAGTACCACCAATGTTATTGCGGGTGGTATACTAAAGGTATATGAAAACAAGGATAGAAATTGACACCAAAACGTTTGTACGGTTTTGGCTTGTTGTGGTTGGATTTGCCCTTGCAGCGCTGTTGGTATACGCGGCGCGGGGCGCGCTAATATTACTTGCGGTTGCGTTCTTTTTGGCGCTCGCCTTAAGCCGACCTGTGGGCTGGTTGGGTAAGCGGCTGCCCGGCAATAGCCGCATTGGTGCCACTGCGATTGCGTTTTTGGCCGTCGTGTTGGTGGTTGGCGCAATTATCGTGCTGGTCACGCCGCCAATTATCGCGCAATCCGCTAAACTTGCAACCGCTATCCCGACCTGGGTGCAGAATGCACAAGATCAGTGGACTGGGGTTAACGGCATTGTGCAAAAGTACGACCTGCAGCCGCAAATCGATAATGCGCTGAACAGCATCAAATCGTCGGCAGCGTCGTTTGCCGGCACGGCCGGCCAAGGGGTCATTGCTGGCGTTGGTTCTGTAGTCACATTTATTGGGACCTCAATTATCGTGCTGTTTTTGGCGTTCTTTATGCTTGTGGAGGGCCCCGAATGGCTCGAGCGTATTTGGGCGCTGTATGGCGATGAAACCACAAGGGAGCGGCACAAAAACCTTGCCGAGCGCATGTATAACACGGTGACTGGCTTTGTGACCGGTCAACTGACTGTTTCGGCAATCGACGGCACAACAGCTGGCATTGGCGTGTTTGTGCTTAGCTTATTTTTCCGTGAAGTACCGTCAAACCTGGTGTTGCCAATTGCGGCAATGTCATTTTTGCTCTCCATGATTCCAATGTTTGGCGCGACAATGGGCATGCTCCTTTCGGTGTTTTTAATTGGCTTAAACAGTGTGCCGGCGGCTATTATTTACGCCATTTACTTTTTGATTTACCAGCAAGTTGAGGCGAACGTGGTGACTCCAATGGTGCAGTCAAGGGCTAATAATTTGACCGCACTTGTCATTTTGGTGTCAGTGACCACCGGTATATGGATGTTTGGCCTGGCGGGCGGTATTATTGCTATCCCGATAGCAGGCTGCGTTAAAATCCTTGTCGAAGAATACGTTGCCAAAATGCATCGTGAACGCAAGCGAATTTCACCTATCCGGGAAAAAATTCACGCGCTCAGCAACAATAATAATAAGTAGTTGGCTTACGCGTATTCCCATATTGGGCCGAATTGTGTGTCCCGCACAATTATGCCGCTCGCCTGCAGCTCGGCGCGAATCGTGTCGCTTGCTGCCCAATCTTTTTGCTGACGCGCTTGTTCGCGTTCGGCAATTTGTTGCTTTTGCGTATCAGTAATGTCTGGCGTTGTTTCCAGGAGTTGGAGCCCCAATAGCTCGTCAATTGTACCAATAAATCTGTGCAGCGCTGGCCGATTGATATCATGAATCGGCACCGCGCTGAGTGTGTCGAACGTTTCGTCAATCATACTCAGTGCGAGGGGCGTATTTAGGTTGTCGTTGAGCGTGTCAAGCAGGGTGCCACTTGCGGCGAGCAGCCGCTTATATTCGTCGTTATCGCACGAGAGCCTGTCGGACGTTTGGTGGCGTAACGCGGCGTAATTCCGCCAATTATGTAAGCGATTCTTAGCCGCGGCAAGGTTGTCAAAGGTAAAGTTGCCCTCGCTTGTAAACTGACTCTGCAATATAAACATGCGTAAATCGAGCGCGCTAAAGCCGTGCTCTGTAATATCACGCAGGGTGTAACCATTACCAAGGCTTTTGCTAATTTTGCCGCCGTCGATTTTTAGGTGATTGTTGTGCAACCAGTAGTGCGCTAATGGCTTACCCGTTGCGGATTCGCTTTGGGCGATTTCGTTCGTGTGGTGTACGGGTATATGGTCAATGCCGCCGGTATGAATATCGATAGTAGTGCCTAGCAGGTTCATTGCAATTGCGCTACATTCCAGGTGCCAGCCCGGGAAGCCCATGATCTCTTTGTCGCCGCTCGCATCCTTTTCGGCTTCTTCACCAAAGGCACCGTTACGCGCCGTCGCGCTCTTTGCTCCTGGCAGGAGCGCGTCGGGCTGCGCTTCGCTTTGAGTGCCTTTTTGTAAAGTAGCCGAGCGGTGCTCGCTACGTTGTTCTAACAGGTCGGCGGGTGTTTCCCATTCCATGTCTCGTTTTTGGACAGCCGGGGTGAACTTCCATAACGCAAAATCCCACGGTTGGCGCTTTTCAGGGTTTTGTTCTACCCGGGCACCGGCTTTTTGGGCCGCAAGGTCAAGGTGGGCAAATTCGGCGTAGCGCGGGAACTTGCTGGTGTCAAAATAAATGCCATCACTGGTTTGGTAGGTGTAGCCTTTTTGCTTTAATGTGCGAATTAAATCAAGCTGTTGTGGAATGTAGTCGGTCGCCTTGGCAACGTGCTCCGGCAAAATCAGGCCGAGTTGTTGCATGCCGTCCATAAAGGCTTCGGCGTAAAATTCGGCGATTTCCCATGCGGTTTTGCCTTCGCGGTGGGCACCTTTTTCCATTTTGTCTTCGCCCTCATCGGCGTCGCTCACCAGGTGCCCCACATCGGTGATATTCATTACCCGTTCAACCCCGTACCCATTGGCGAGCAGCACGCGCACTAAAATGTCCCAGTAAATGTAGCTTGCCCAGTTGCCAACGTGTGGGTAATCGTACACGGTTGGCCCGCAGGTGTATAGCGTGACGTGGTTCGGGTCCATCGGGGTAAACTCGTCGGTACTGCCAGTAAGCGTATTATGGAGTTTAAGCGTCATAGTCTTTTAAGGCCTTATCGGTTGCGGTTAATAGTTCGGGCATTAAGGCCTCCAAACTTTCGTGAATTTTAAACCCAGCCGCGTAGCTGTGGCCGCCACCGCCAAAGTAGCCAGCGACCAGGTTTGCAACTGGGGTGTTACAACGCAGCTTGCCGGTCAACTTGCCGTCGGGGTAGGTTTTAATGGCGCAGGCGACTTCTACGCCCTCCACCAGGCGCATTTCGTCGAGCACCAATACGCTGGGGTTGTAACGGTCACTGTATTCTTGGATATCCTCCCACGGAATGTGTACGGTCGCGAGTTTGCCGTCAAGGTGGTATTCAATCCGTTCAATCAGCTTTGCTTTGTAGTCTAAAATATCCGCCGGCTTTTTCATGTATTCGCGGCGCTTAGTCTCGATTTCGTATGGTTTGGCGCCAAGGCGCACAATATCGGCAACAGTTTGGAACGTTTTTTCGGTCGCACTTTGCGTGGTCATGCCTAACGTGTCGGCCGCAATGCTAATATACATGTTGGTTGCCGCTTGCGCATTGATTGGCCAGTTGTATTGTTTTGCAACGTCATAAATGAGCTCACTGGTGCTGGCGGCGCTGGTGCTTAATATAAAGTCGTGCGGGAACGGCAAGTCGTTCGCTGGTTCTTCTTCGTCGAGTTCGCCGTGGTGGTCCAACACCACTACGGGGTGGGTTTCAAAAAAGTGGAACGCGCCGCGCGTGGCAAGGGTTTTTTGCAGCAATGCTTCGGCCGCGGTATCAACAATAATCGCCAGGTCATATTGCCCGGTCCATTCGCCCACGACCCTGTCCCAGCCGGCAATGTAGCGCAGGTACTTTGGCATATCAATCGGGCAAAATAGCGTGACTTTTTTGCCAAGGTCACTTAAAATTTCCTCTAATGCCAGGCTGCTGCCCAAGCTATCGCCATCGGGGTTTTCGGGCTGAATAATCACAATTGTGTGCGCGGCATCGACGCGCTGTTTTATAGTGTTGTACATCTGTGCTTATTGTAGCAAATGTTGCAAAATAATACCAAATATGCTATAATGTAGAGATAGAGTAGTTTTGCAACCCGCAAGCTACCTCGACCCATCCTCGCCAACCTGGCCGGGTGGCGATAATAGGCAGGAGAAATAATGGACAGCATACGCAATTGTGCTGATTGGATGGAGGACATCCTCCACCACGTACTGCGTGTTAAGTTGACCGCTGGCACGAAAACACTCGAGGGCGCCATCGGTGGGTTACACTGGGCCGCCGGCATCGAGGTATCGCTAAAGCAATTCATCGCACTACTCAAAGGTTCGCTCGATGGCATGGTCCGGTTGAATTCGGTCGGTTCTGACGTTCACGACGATGCGTCGAGGATCATTGATGAATGGGCTCAAGGCGTGGCGCCCTAGCGCCTTGGTGCTACAGCGAGTGCATGGACTCATTTCTCCTGCCTCGCAAACAGAGTGCTTAACATATTTTAAGCTTTCTGTCCGCGGGCAACAAAAAAGCACCGTGTATCGGTGCTTTTTTGTTTGTGGCGCTACAGTTTTTTGCGGCCTTCGAGCGCATGCCCCAAGCTAATTTGGTCGGCATATTCTAGGTCTACGCCAACCGGTATGCCGCGCGCCAGGCGGCTGATTTCGGTAGCAATTTTAGCTTCGCGGATTTGCCGTTCCAAAAACAGCGCGGTGCTTTCGCCTTCGACGCTGGCATTGGTGGCAATAATCACCTCCTCCACCTCGTCATTCTTAAGGCGTTGCAGTAGCTCGGGAATGTGCAGCTTTTCGGGGCCAATACCATCAATCGGGCTAATGGCACCACCTAGTACGTGGTAGGTACCATTAAATTGGCCGGTACGTTCTAGTGCCACGATATCAAGCGGTTCTTCCACCACGGCAACAAGCTTTTTGCTGCGGTCGGCGCTGCTATATAACGGCGACACTTCGTCATTTGGGTTTATCAGTGCAAAGGTAACGGGGCAGGTTTTGATTCCGTCATGTAGGCCGGCAATTGTGCTGGCAAGTGATTGCACGCGCCTTTGGTCGCTGCGGAACAAAAAATACGCATAACGCTCGGCGGTACGGGCGCCCACGCCAGGCAGTTGGCCCAGCTCTTCAATAGCTTGCAGTAGTGCTTTTGGTAAAATTTGTGCCAAGGGGTCCCCTTTTACAGGCCGAGGCTACCAAGGCCGCCCATAAGCGGCTTCATTTTTTCGGCGGCGATTTCTTGTGCCTTTTGCATACCATCACGAACGGCGATTTCAAGCCAATGTTCAAGTTCGTGGATGTCACCAAGGTCGACCATTTCGGGGTTGATCTTAATACTTTTTACCTTTAGCTCGCCATTGATTTGTACGACAACTGCGCCGTCACCGGCTTCTACTTCTATAATTTCTTTTGCGAGGTCTTTTTGGGCTTTACGTAGGTCGTTCAGCATTTTTACCTGATTGAATGCCATGGTGTATCTCCTTCGGTCAATTACTTACCACTTATTATATCATTCATATAGGTAAAAGCGGTCGGCATTGTGCTGGCGTTGGCTCACAATAATATGGGTTGGGACTGCTGCGAGCTTGGCGCTCCGGGTGGCAATGGTGAGCGGTTTTTTTGCGGTTGGGTCAGCGGTCACCGTAAAGCGCTTGTCGTATTTGTTCACAAGCGTATAAAACGGCAGCTCGGTATTGCTCACAATCACGCTTGTTGTGCTTGCTTGCGCGTGTTGCGCGGCGAGCGTGGCGCGGAACAGCCGCAGGTCGCTCGAATAGTACGACATAATAACCGGGTCATTGTGGTACGAACCAATAAAACTACTTATGCCAAACAACACAAACGCCAGCACGAGCACCGAAATCGGGAGCATACCAGCAACGCGCGCGTAAGGGTTGGTTGGGAAAATATGGTACCAGTTGCGGATCATTTCAATAATGCCGTAGCTAATTAAAATTGCCGTGACTGGGTATAGGTTAGTGACGGCTGCTGGGTTAATAATCACCAAGGCAACGGTAATAAGCCCCCACGTAATTGTAATATAGCTCCGGGCGGTGTAGCGGTGCGTCAAAATGCGGTACAGCCCAATGAGCATTAAAATGGCTAGGCCGATTGGATAGAGCGGCCGGATAAGGTACGAATGAGTGGCGGTCGCAAACCCGACTGTGTCGTGCAGCACCTGTAGTGCGTTTGCCTGGATGTTAAATTGCGGGGGGATACCAAGGAGCACCTTAATAAGGGTTGGCTCCACAATGAGCGCATACACAAGCGGCACCAAGGCGACCAGGCCGATTATTATGGCAATAAGGGCCTTAATGCGGTGTAGCCGGCGAATGATAAAACGGATATGCGGGTGGAACAAACCTGTTGTAAGCATAACAACAACTAGATAAATACCCATCGGGGTATACAAGCTTGCGGCCATGGCGAGCGTTGTAAGCACTTTCCACAGCGTGCCAAAGTATTTGCGCCGCGTAACGTGTGTGGCCACAAACAGCAGCCACACGCTAATAAACGAATACATAATAAGCGGCGTGCCATCTTGCAGCATGAACAAAAATTGCGACGTCATGGTGGTAATTAGGGTGGCGATAATGGCGACTTTAGGGTTAAACCAGGTGCGAATCAGTAAAAATATACCAATGGCCGTGAGCGCACCCAAAATGATGGAGGGCAGCTTAATGCTGAGCGTTGTCACCCCAAGCAAAATAAAGCTAAATTTTTGCAGAATGTGGTATGGCAAATCAATGACAGAATCTGGCGACATGGCGCTGGTACCAAGTTTGCCACTTGCCAGCGCGGATGTAATTTCGCCCTGCCGAAGCTCGTGTGGCACAAAAAACGCCGCAACGGTAATCATTGTGCCAATGACAGCGACAATAAATAGATACCCTAATGCGTACCGCCAGCGGTAACTAAAAAAGTCGGTGACGCGCTTATGCATATGTACCCCGCATTATACCGTTTAGTCGTGCCTTTTGTCGAGCGACATAAAGCGCAGGCGTTCTGGGTGGAAGTATAGCTGCACCTTGCCAACAGGGCCGTTACGGTGCTTGGCGATAATCAGGTCGGTGATGTTTTGGACTTCGGGATTGTCTGGTTCGTAGTAACCCGGGCGGTAAATAAAGCTTACAATGTCGGCGTCTTGCTCAATAGAGCCACTTTCGCGCAGGTCGGACAACTGTGGAATCGGTGGCGTGCGGGATTCTACGCTACGGCTTAACTGGCTTAGGGCAATAAGCGGCACATTTAGTTCGCGCGCAATTAACTTAAGGCCACGGCTAATTTCGCTAACCTCTTGCACGCGGTTACCGTTATGGGTATTGCTGGCTTGCATAAGCTGCAAGTAGTCTACAATCACCAGGCCAAGTGGTTGGTCGTGAGCAGCGCGGCGGGCCTTGGTACGCATTTCGAGCACGCTTAGGCCTGGGGTATCGTCAATAAAAATCGGCGCTTCGGCCATTTCGCCCATCGCTTCGCTAATTTTACTAAAATCTTCGTCACTCAAATTACCCGTGCGGATGTTCCAGCTATCCACGCCGCTTGCGTCGGCAAGCATGCGGTCAATTAACTGCTCTTTGCTCATTTCGAGGCTAAAAAACAGTACTGGCAGTTTAGCGATAGTGGCAACGTTATATGCCAGGTTGGTCACCAAGGTCGTTTTACCCATTGCCGGGCGGGCGGCCAATATAATTAAGTCGCTGCGCTGCAAGCCGGCGGTCATGTTGTCCAAATCGCGGTAGCCGGTGCGGATACCGCGCAGTTGGCCTTTGTTGCGGTGCAGTTCCTCAATACGGTCAAAGCTTTCGGTCAAAATGCTTTCAATGCTCACTAAATCTTGCTTTAAGCTTTGGTCGCTTACGCTAAATAGTTCGGCTTCGGCCTTTTCTAGCAGCTCTTGGGTGGTGGTTTCTTCGTCGTAGCCAAGTTCGGATATATCGGCGCTGGCTTTTATTAGACGGCGACGCACCGCTTTTTGCGCTACAATTTCGGCATAGCTTTCGGCGTGCGCGGCGGTTGGCACGTAGTTGGTCAGTTCGGTTATGTAGGCGCTCCCGCCAACGGCCTCAAGTTCATCTTTCTTTTTGAGCTGCTCGGTGAGTGTCAATAGGTCTACCGGGCGGTGGCGTTCGTATAATTTCATCATGCCAGCAAAAATTGTGGCGTGTCGTTTGTCGTAAAAATCCTTTGGCGTCACATGTTCGCTGACATCAGCCAACACTTCTTCATCAATTAAAACGGCACCGAGTAGGCTCATTTCGGCGTCAAGGTTTTGCGGGGGCACTTTTGCGGTCACTGCCACGGTCTTATTTTGCTGGGGCACTACAGTTCTTCTCCTCCACCCATCATATCAAGGATAGCGGCCGTTGTCGCATCTTCGGGTGGCTTTATGGTGTCGGTGACAACGATTTCGCCGTGCTGCCCCACCGCTGCCAAGGCTTCGTTTAATTGCGGCATGGCTTTGTCGAGCTTGGTTTTATTAAACTTTTTGTTCGCATAAAGCGTAAGTGTCGCGCCGTCGTAATGGTGGCTGCAGCTTTTTAATATGACAAAAGCGCCGGCCGCCAATGGTTTGACGGCGTTTGTAAATTGCTCCCATTCAAATGGGGCGGATGGCTGTAGTGGCGTTGCGGTATCTGTAGCCGCCGCTGGCTGTGGTGTTGGCTGTGGCGCTGGGGCAACGGGCGCTTTTTTGGTGGGCGCGCTTGGTGCCGGCGCGGTTGGCCTTTGGGGCGGCGCAGCGGCTGGCGTAGGTACGTGTTTTGCGAGCGCTGTTAATAACTTGATGTCTGGCCACGCGCTTTTTGGCACGTCTAACAAATCGTCGAGCAAAGGTAGCCATTCGGGCTGGTTGGTAATATTATCACGGATAGCGTCAACGAGTTGTTCCGTGATTACGTGTGGCGGTGTTCCTGTGTCAGTGGCGGCTTGCACGCCGGCTGCAACGGCTGCAATGTCACCGGCATCGTATGCCTGTAGCAGGTTGCTAATTATCGCCTGGTCGGCAAGCCCTAAAATTTGGGCGACCATGTCATAGGTTATGGTGCCATCGCTTAGGTGCTGCATTTGGTCGAGTAAGCCAATACTGTCACGGAAACTGCCCTTGCCGTG
>JAJXWT010000022.1 GCA_021781475.1 bacterium | reverse complement strand
AGGGCGGTGAGTATCTTCGATATAGTGCCGGATCGCGAGCGCGGCGCTGGCGCCTTCGCCTACGGCGCTTGCGACCTGCATGGTCGCGCCACTGCGCACATCGCCACTCGCAAATACGCCACGCATAGCAGTGTGGTAGGTTTCATCTGTTTTAATAAGGCCCTGGGCATCGAGCTCAACGCTACTACCAGCCAAAAATTGAGTATTTGGCTTTAGGCCTACAAACACAAACACGCCGTCAACGACCAGCTCGCTCGTTGTGCCGCTTGACTGAATATCGACACTGCTTACCTTGCCATTCGTTGCTTTAATTTCACTAATTGTTGTGCCGACATGGACCGTAACTTTACCGCTATCGATATATGTTTGCAGCTCCTTTTGCAAAACGCTGCTGGCCTTAACGGTGCTCCGAACAACCAAGTCGATATGGCTCGCGAAACGGGTCAAAAAGATTGTCTCTTGTACGCCGCTGTTCCCGCCACCAACGACTGCGAGCTTTTTGTCGCGGTAAAACGCACCATCACAGGTAGCACAATAGTGAACGCCGCGGCCGTAGTATTCGGCTTCGCCAGGTACATTGATTTTACTGTAGTCACTGCCAGTTGCGATTAGTACCGCCCGGGCGCGAAATGCACCAGTGTCAGTTGCGACACGCAACGTGCCGTTATCACGCGTAATCGATTCGGCTGTGCCATATTCAATTGTGGCGCCAAAGCGCTCAGCTTGTTTTTGCAGCTGGTCCGCCAACTCCATGCCAGGTACGCCGTTTGCAAACCCAGGGTAGTTATCAATTTGATCAGTAATAGCCGCCATGCCGCCAACGACCGCCTTTTCAACTATAAGCGTACACAAATCCTCGCGCGCCGTGTACACCGCGGCAGAAAGCGCACTCGGGCCGCCGCCAATCATTATGACATCGTATATTGTATCTTGCATTGTTATGACCCCTGCTGTAGTAAGCTTTGCGGAACAGTTGGCTGCGCAATCGTAGGCGGTGTCGGTACCGCAAGCACCAAAAACTTTAATGGCGTGTTCGGTGGGATCACCACCTGGCCTGAGCTGTCTTTGCTGCCATTTTCGCCGTAGGCTTTGGCAGACGGAATCGTGATTATGCGGACACCACCGAGTTTCATACCTTTCATGCCCTCTTTCCAGCCATCAATGACCCCGGCATTCGCAAGGGTGGGCGTCAGCGCCAGTGGTGCCTGCAGCTTGCCGCCCGATATTGATTGATCAAACACCTTGCCACTTGGCAGCCAACCTATGTAATAAGCAGCGAAACTAGAGCTGTCGGTTACAGTAGCGCCTGTTCCCGCAAGCAAGTCAGTGGTCTGAATGCCACCGTTTTCAGCCGTGTTCAAATCAAATGGGGCAACCTGTGCAGCATACTCATTAAGCACCGGGTAATACTGCGCTGAAAGCTGGTCGTTTTGCGCCTGCAGCTTTGTCTGGTATGTTTGGTAGTCTTTTTGGTATTGCGCATAATCCTTTTGGTATTGCGCATTTTGCTGCGCCTGGTTTTGCGTACTTAAAATCATCACTGCAAAAGAACCAAGCGTCCCTATGATAGTCACGACCAGAATAATAGAAATGCCAATGCGTTGCGCTTTGGTTGTCGCCATAATTGCGAATCCTCCTCAAATATCACTGCTTAGTATAGCAAATTAAGCACTGATTTCATACCTTGCTAACCGCTTTTTGTCGCGTGCCGTCGCATGGAGCTGCAGCGTAAGGAGTTCAGCGTATATGCCACCAGTACGCGAAAGCTGTGCAGGTGTGCCGATTTCGTCGACCGCCCCATTTGCAATCGTGACAATCGTATCGACACTCGCGATGGTGCTAAGGCGGTGCGCAATAATCAAAGTCGTGCGATTTTTCATTAAGCGGTCGAGGGCCAGCTGCACTTCGTGCTCGGCCTTACTATCAAGGCTGCTCGTCGCTTCGTCCAATATTAATATCGGCGCGTCTTTAATGATTGCCCGAGCAATCGCAATGCGCTGCTTTTGGCCGCCACTCAATTTTAGGCCGCGCTCACCAATTTCGGTCGCCAAGCCATTGGGCAATTGAGCAATAAACGCTTCGGCATTAGCAGCCCGAGCGGCCGCCATAATTTCATCGTCGGTCGCCGTCGGTTTGCCGTAAGCAATGTTTTCACGGATTGTCCCGCTAAAAAGCGCCGGATCCTGGAACACGGTTGCAATTGCCGCCCGCACATCGGCGTGCCTGACATGCCCAATATCTTGGCCGCTAATAGCAATGACTCCCCCCAGCGGCTTATACAGCCCCATCACAAGGTTAGAAATTGTCGTTTTTCCGCTCCCGCTTTCCCCAACCAGCGCCAACCGTTTACCCTGCTCAACCGTAAAGCTAATACCTTTAAGCACGTCGGGCGTGTCGCCATAGCCAAAGCTGACATTGTTGAATACCACGCTGGCGTCGCGGACCTTTAAAGGTTTCCGTTCCGTATCTGGCGGCTCGGTCGGCTCGGCCATCGCTTTCAAAAAATCTGTACTGTTCGCCACGGCCCGTTGGTAGCTATCTACAAAAAAGCTAAGGTTTCGGAGCGGCAAACTGGCTTGCTGCACCAGCGCAATGAGCATGGCCATATCGCCAAGGCTAATCGTTTTATGGGCCGCTAGGTAAAATAGCATCACCAAAATCAACGCGTTAACTACGCCGTACGCTACGCCGCGCCACACGTTCATAGTGTGCCAATGGCGCGACTGGCGCCGCGTCAGGTTCACCATCTTGGTCATTTCGCCGCTAAAAAAGGTATGTTCCCGTTGCTCGCTACCGAAGCTCTTAATCATGCGCATTTGTGCAATCGCTTCGGCAAACCGACCGCTTGCAATATCGAAATGGTGGTTCTTTTTAGCTTCGAGTTTTTGCCACAAGGTGCTGGTTTTGGCCGTTAAGTACAGGTTGAGCGGCACTAACGCCAAAAATAAGATAGCCAAAGGCCAGCTGTAAAATACCAACACGACAACGGTAATAGAAACGACAAGTAAAAGCTGCAATAAGTTGTTACTGAAAAACTGTAAAAAATTTGTAATATCGGTAATCGCGCGCGACAGGCGATTAATAATCGTGCCCGTAATTTCGTTATCGTAGTAACGCTGCGGCAATGCGAGCAAGTGTTGGTAGTATGCCGTTGACAGTTGCTTGCGCGTACGTATCGCTAATTGGTCACCACAGTAGCCGCCAATATCACCAATAATCGTGCCCACCACCGACAAGCCAATTAGTAGCGCGGCATACACTACGATCCGCGACCAGCCAAAGCTCTGCGTACCCTGCAAGATCCCCACCGCCCAATCTGTCGCACTTTTAATAATCACGGGCGTTGCAAAAGACGACACCGCGCCGAGCATAGAGCCAATGGCAATAATAACCACCAGTGGCCGGAGGCCAGTTGTGTAGCGGAATATGTGGCGGATTTTATTCATGCGCGCGCTACTGGGCAAGCCCCACCATAAAGTTAATTGTGCTAGCGATAATAATAACGCCAAATACAAACGACAACAGCGCATGCGTCAAAATTGTGCGCCGAATTTTGTAATCAGTAATGTTGGTATCAGAGACCTGGTAGGTCATGCCAATAGTAAAGGCCATGTACGCAAAATCGCTAAATCGCGGCCGCCGGCCAATTTTGTTATTAAAATTAATCCCGCCCTCGTGGTCGCGGTAGTACAGCGTCACATAGCGTAGCGTAAACAGCACCTGAACGATAATCCAAGACAGCACAATACTGACAAGACCAAAAATGATATGGGGCGCACCACTATTTTTTGCCGAAAATAAGCTAATAACCGCCCCAATACTGGCGACGCTTGTTGCCAACACAATCACGTCCAAAAAAGAGTGGCTGAGGGCATCTTGCTGCGCCATCTTTGCGGTTGTATCAGGCGTGTCGCGTGCAAAATCCGCAACAATAAGTGCCACCAGCACAACCACGAACGTGTCCCACCCAGCAAGCGGGGCGAGCCGCCAATCCAGCACCGTCCCTGCCGCCACTGCCGCAGCAATGCCCATTACAATAGCAACGCCAAAACGAACAAACCGGTTGACTGTCATAGCTTAGCTGCCCTGCCCTTCGGTAGTGCGTCTATCAAATGGCACATCATGCACTTGCGCTTCGGCCTTGGTTTCAAAATATTCAGCATCTATGTGGTTTGGGATTGAGTAAATTGTGTAGAGCTTTAGCTCCTGCGCGCCTGTATTCACAATGTTGTGCATAGCGCCAGCCGGTACGATTACACAATCACCATCGGCAATCGAGTACTCGTGGCCGTCAACGTATGACATGCCCGTGCCCGCTTCAACCCTAAAAAACTGGTCAGCACCATGCTTTTCTGCACCAATCTCTTCGCCGGGCTTAAGGCTCATTAGCACAAGCTGCGAATACGCGCCCGTGTAGAGCACATGACGAAAGGCGGTGTTCTGCACCGTAGCCTGTTCGATATGCGCCCAATAGCCCTTATAGTTTGTCATGCTGTCCTCCTTGGTTAGTCACTGTGTGTAGTATAGCGCGATTTTAGTTGTTTTACCTGTCCGGTTGCTCAAGCGCCCGGTCAACAGACGCGCCAATCAGCACTGCAAAAGATCCAAAGTTGATCCACATCATAAGTGCGATTACGCCGGCAAACAAGCTATACGAATTTGAAAAGTTTGAAAAATACTGTAAATAAATAAAGAACACTGCGGTAATGACCACCCACAAAATAGTCGCAAAAATTGAACCCCAGCTAACCCATCGCCATGTGCGCCATTCGGGGAACGCATAGTGGTACAGTACACCCATGCCGGTCATGGCAATGATCACCAAAAGCACCCAGCGCACGACCGAAAACACGGCCACCGCTTGGGGCGGCACTCCAAAGTGAGCCAAAAGGGTGCCCCCAATCGACACAAGGGGAATCACAACCATGAGCCCAACAATAAGTGCGACAGTGAGCATCACGCTCACCGCGCGCTGCACAATAAAGGGGCGGGTATCGTGCACTTGGTAGATTGTGCGGATAGAACCAAGGATACTCCCAATTGCGCCAGATACACCAAACACCGAAAGGGCCACGGCAAATAGCATAATGACTACGTTTGCCTGGTGATGCGACGCAGCATTTTGCAGCTGAGTCGAAAGTAAGCTTGCGATATCTTTTGGCATATAAACCGACAGGTTTTCAACAATTTCTGCAATCTGGTGGGTACTAAGCGTTAAGCTGGCAACTGCAACCATTGCAGCCATAAGTGGAAAAAACGACAGTGTGCCATAATACGCCACCCCTGCCCCAAGCTGAGCGGGCTTGCCACTCATAAAGGCGCCCCATGCCGCCTTGGCCGCAATCGCCCCATTTTTCACCGTCAAGCGAGCCGCCCGGTGTAAGCGCTGTTGTTTCATGCCTTTACTATACCACGTTAAAACACAAACGTTTTGCTAAGCTGCTTGCTCGTCAATTGCTTCAATAAGGAGATCTGTTAGCATATCAACGGTATCGGCGCTCCGCGACGTAATAAACACACCGTCACGCACCGTTTCTTGTTCTGTCCACTCGCCGCCGGCATTCGTAATATCAGGCTGCAAACTCGGGGCGCTCGTAAGCCGCACGCCCTCCACAATACCCGCGCTCACCGCCAGCCAGGGCGCATGCCCAATCAGCACAATGGGCTTTGCAAGGTGCTCAAATGCCCGTAAAAAGTCATGAGCGCGCGGGTCCTGGCGCAAATCATCTATATTGACAGCACCACCAGGCACAACTAGCGCATCGTACTCACTTGCTTTTGCCTGCGGTAATGTTCGGTTTACCACAAACGAAGCGCCATAATCAAGATAGTTAAGCCCCTGCAGCGGGCCATCATTTGGGGAGACGATTTCGGTAACAGCCCCAAGGTTTTCGAGCATATCGCTACATGCGACGTAGTCTGATTCCTCAAAATTATCAAAAATCAAAAATGCGATTGTTTTTCCATCGAGCGGCTCCATGGCGACCTCCTTCCGTACACTCCACTTACTATACTAGGGCTCGAGCCTCAAAAAGTAACATATGTCACGTTTTACAGTGCAGCTAGTGTTTTTTATACAGCACCAACCAAGGTAATTATGCCAATTCTGTAATATTTCTTACAATATTTGTAATATCCGTCAAGTTTATGCTTTAAATTATTTTTACTATTCCATACAGTAGTATGTATCAACTATAAGTATATCGCCGTGCGAGGGAGATATAGCAATGAGGAAGAGAGCCTTTATAAGGGTACTCCACACGTTCAGTGCGGTTGCCCTGATTGTTGCGCAGTTTATTCTGCCAGCAAATGTAGCATTAGCCCAAGGGGGAAATAACGGTAATAACGGGAAGCCCGGACCGGTAGATACTGGAACAGCGCAGCCAGTTTGGTGCCAGGTCATTGGGCATGGGTGGACCGCACAGCTTGGCGACAGCAATAGCGGCAATAACCCGAACCGCGCCCCCCTTACCCAGTTACCCGCAGGTGCCGGCGAAGGTGTATACATTGACCAAACGAGCGGCCAAGTGTACGCGCCAAATAGCGCCGACCCAGCCCTGAAAGGCTTGCTGGACGCGCAATGCGCAGCTGAGTATACCGTTGCACCGCCCCAACAGATTGTGGTGTGTGGAGCTAACAATGACACTATCACCGCTGCAGCAAATATGACAATCAGCAGCGATAGCGACTGGAGCGGCAATCTCCGTACTATTACCTTTACCGCAGACAGCCCATATACTTTCTTAGTAAATAACGCATACACTGGCAGCGAAACGGTCACCTATACCGACGCAAATACCCAGTGTGCGCCGACAGTTATTACCCCCAACCCGACAGTAACCGTCGACCAGATATGCGGTCCACAAAACGATACGTATACGGTTTCTACTAGCGCCGACTACACATCAACCGCAGGCGCGTGGACAGATGGCAAACTTACCGTTACGTTTACCGCAAATGCAGGCTATGTCTTTAGCAATGGCCTTGCAACCTACACTGTTACGATTACCGACAACAACGAGCCCTGCGAAGGACCGACTGTTATTACCCCAAATCCATCTGTAAATGTAACAGACATATGCGGGACAACCGACAACGATACCTTTGTTGTATCTACCGGCCACTACACTGTCAACACTGGTAGCTGGTTAAATGGTTCTCGCACCTTCACCTTTACTGCTAACGAAGGTTACCTATTTAGCAACAACACAACTACTTACACAGTAACTATCACTGATACCCACACGCCATGTGCGATACATATTGACCAACCACAAGTAAGCCAGCAGGCAATTTGTGGCAAAGATAATAATCTTGTCACAATCGGCAGCGGCCACTACACCTACACCGAAACCGTTTGGGTGCACAATAAACTCACCATCACCTTTACCGCTGACCAAGGCTACACATTTGAAAACGGAACAATGACCACCGTTGTGTTGCACGACAAGAGCGGCCCGTGTTTGATTGCGCCGCCTAAATATACGCAAACAACCGTGTGTGGGGCAAACAACGATACCGTTGCCATAAGCGAGGGTCAGTATACAATCACCAACGACACCGGTTGGGTCAACGGCACCCGCACGATTACCTTTAAAGCCGATAAAGGCGTTCGGTTTGAAAAAGGTAAAGATGGTAAAGAATACACCCTTACCCTAACCGATAAAAATACACCCTGTATTGCGGAGTACTCGACGCAGTATACCTATAACGACCAATGTGCCACATTGCACGACACGCTCACATTGCCCACCGACACCAACCAGGTAAGCTATTCATACATTGTAATGCCGGCAAACGACATGTACACGCTCGGCTATTTCCATGTTACTATTAACGCTAAGACCGGCTACGTGCTCGACGCCCAAGGGAGCACAGCAATCAGCTACAATGTCGCGCTATATAACGGGCCCGACCTCACCTGCCTAGGGCGCGGCGGCATTGAGCCAACCCCAACTCCGCCAGCACCTGTTATTACTGTAGCCACGGCGCCAGTGGCGGCTGCGCCAACCGTTACCGAGCTACCGCACACCGGGCCAACCGACAATGGCAATGCCATGACAATTATCGGGCTTGTCGCCTCGTTTGTAACCTATGGTGCAGTGCTCGGATTGCAACAACGGCACCCAGCTTAACCGCCCCCAGCAACAACATACGGGCATACATAGTAAAACCACCCGAGCCCTAAAACAGGAGCCTATGGGTGGTTTTACCTACGAGCAACTCTTTATACACGTTCGGCGTTAAATGCTTTTGCGGCCGCCGCGGCGACGGCATCAAGGATTGGCGCTACATCGGCATCTGAAAGCGTTTTGCCATAATGCGTAACTGTAGCACGGAGCGTAATCGTTTTGTAGCCGGTATCACTGCCCTGGTAAATACTCAGGGGTGCAAGATTAACAGACACATTACTATCGGCATGCTCAGCTGCCGCCGCTACACACGTGTCGTACACAGCAGCGTAGTTGATGTGTGCCGGCACTCGCAAACTAATATCTTGCAGTACCAAGGGGAATCGGCTAAGTGGCGTATATGTGGTATTTTGTACGGCGTGAGTATTTATAAGCCCCTGCAAGCCAAGTGACATGGCGGCCGTGTATTCCGGCAGCTTAAAGCCCCGCGCAACGCCCTGTTTTAGTTCGCCCACGATGCCAATAAATTCGCCGCTTTGGCTTGTAACCATTGCGCTGCGCGTCAGTTCAAACGGCGCCGTAATAGGGTCGTTCATGGCTTTTGACACGGGAGCAAAAACAAATGTAATGCCCATATCGTGCGCAAGCTGGCTGGCTAGTGAGCGCATATGGTAGAACGCGGCGCCTTCGCGTGGTTTTTTGCTTACGTATACAGCATCGACAAATTCAAGCTCGGCAGGTAAACCATCGCCCTGGAGGCGCTCTTTATTGTGTCCCTTGCCGATTTCAAATAACGTAAATTCATCGTAACCAGCTTTCACATTACCATGCACCTTGTCGAGCAAACTTGGCAATACGCTTAGGCGGTAGTATTGCAAATCGGGGCTTAAGGCGTTGCCAAGCCGAAACGCCAAGGCCGAGTCTTGCGCTGCGCGATCAAGGACGTTTTTGTGCACAAAGCTGTACGTCAAAACTTCGTTCGCACCATTGCGGCTAAGGCTTTGGCGGATTGCGTGCGCAATTGCGCGCTTTTGGTTCTTTGGCGCGGGTTTAATACTACGCGTTGGCAATTCACGCGGCAATGTATCAAAGCCGTGCAAGCGGCCGACTTCTTCGACAACGTCTTCGGGTAGTTCAATATCGGTCCGCCAAAATGGCGCCAGCACATATAGTGGCGCATCGTGTTCGTCGATATTATCGGCCGAAACTTCAACATTTTGTAGCAGCCCAATAATCTCAGCATCTGTGAAAGATGAACCAAGCCGTTCGTTAATAAATTGCGCACCTACTTTTACGTCCTCCGCAGGCACGCACTCCGTAGATTCGTCGTAAACTACACTCGCTTGTTCCCCGCCTGCAAGTTCCGTAAACAGCGCAATTGCGCGCGCTGTAATAGCGGGGTTTTGCAATGGGCTTTGGCCTTTGTTAAAACGCGTGACCGCATCGGTAAATAGCCCATGGCGCATGCTTGTTTTGCGGATTGTGTACATATCAAATGTCGCGCATTCCAGCACGATGTTTTTGGTTTTGGCACTGACTTCACTGTTACCGCCACCCATAATGCCACCCATACCAATTGGCTTTTCGCCGTCCACTATCACAATGTCGTCTGGTGTTACTTCATAAGTTTTACCGTTGAGTAACGGTAGTTGCTCACCCTCATGGCCCATACGCACGCCAAGGGTGCGGCCAGCTAATTTGTCGTAGTCGTACGCGTGCAAGGGCTGTGCAGTCACAAGCATTAGGTAGTTCGTAATGTCCACGACGTTATTAATCGGTTTGCTGCCTAGGCGCACCAGTTCGCACTGCAGCCAAAAAGGGCTTGGCTTAATGGTGACATTTTTAAGCGCCACCGCCATAAAGCGCGGCACCTTTTGTTTTG
>JAJXWT010000021.1 GCA_021781475.1 bacterium | reverse complement strand
AACACCGTTGTGGTGGTTTGCGTACGATACGCAGGCACCTTGGTTACGGAAACCAAGCGCTTGCCAGCCGTTATCTTTACACTGCGCTTTGCTTGTTGGGGCTGTTACTAGCACACCGGTCGCAAGGTCGCTCCAGTGCACGGTGTAGTTTGCACCAAAGTTGTAGTTGTCTAATATCACCGCGCTAAGGCCAACTGAACCTGTGGCGTAGCTTGAACCAACATTTACGCCATCAACGGTAAAGTCAAAGGCCGTGGTTGCGGTGTTATAGGTAATGGCAACGGTGTTCCAGCCATTGTGGTGCGGCGCGCGTGGTAGGTTTACCCAGCCGCCGGTGTTGTCGTTAAACGTGCGCCACCCAGTGTAGCTTGCGCCTTTAACGTAGGCAATAATTGGGTAGGCCGAAACGGCACCGGTGCTATCGGCACCAACGCCCCACATGCCAGCGTTGACTTGGCTTGGCCACGCGCTATCAACGTATAGGCTTGCTTTTACGGCTGTTGAGCCGGTAATACTACGCTGTACACCTTCGTAGCGGTACCAGGTGTTGGTTGTTTGCTTGGCGCCATCGATACCCATGGCAAGCACGCCAGTGCGGCCCGCAAAGTCGCCCACGGTGAGGCCACCGCTTGGGGCGGTGCGGTCGGTTGTCCATTGGCTAAGCACAAATGGCACAGGTGTGTAATTAACAGTGTCGCCTGCTGCAACCGCGCCTGCGAGCGGCTGTGTAACAACAAGCCCAACGGCCGCTAGGACCGGAACGGCGGCAAGGATTCCCCGCCAAATAGATGATGCTTTTTTATTCGTTATTTGCATGCACACCTCCTTTGCGATGTTAAATATCGCTCTTTTTAGTATACTCTCAAATATATCTACACAAGCTGTCAAGTGGCGCTATGTGCTAAAATAATCACATGCATCACCTTATGGGGCAAAAACATAAATTACAACGGAAGCAGGGCATAAAGCCCACACCAGACACGCCGTACATTCGATTTTTAGACAAAACAACGTTTATTGCCGGCGTTATTGGGCCGTTTACGGTTTTGCCACAAATTTGGGGCATTTTTAGCACACATTCAGCCGCAGGCGTGTCGCTCACCACCTGGCTACTGATTTTTATTGTGACCTTGCCATGGGTGTTTTACGGCATTGCGCACAAAGACAAAAGTATTATCGTGAGCTTTATGTTGTGGGAAATCGCTAACGCCGCTGTGGTGGTTGGCGTACTTATGTACCCGTAAGTGGGGTTTGGTGGGGTAGCAAACAGCCCCCGACACTCCGGAGGCTGTAAGCCTACAACGGAATGCCGGGGGCAAAACCCCTAGCTACCGCGACCCTTGGACGGACGAATGCGCGCCATAAGCTTGCGCAGTCGCTTATGGATCGACTCGTAAATAAGCTCTGCGCTGAGGTCTGCAAAATGGCCCAGTATCAATGCCGCTGCGACCAGCACAACGAGAGTGACAATTCCAGCCAGAATACCGGGGACGCGGCCCGTGTAGTGGCTGACTAGTTGCCAGACGATCCCCGATACTAGCACGCCAATCACAACGAAGCCGTACAGGAACAGGTGCGTCCAGAAATAGGCAATCACCCGGCCTACAGGGCTAACGGCTCGCTTTAACATAGGTACTCCAATCACTCGGAAAGGTGTTCGCTTGATAATATACCTTTTTTAGTACATTGTATAGGGCACTATGGTGCGGGCGTAAAATCGAGTGCGAGCGAATTAATGCAGTACCGCTTGCCGGTAGTTCGCTTGGGGCCGTCGTTAAACACGTGCCCAAGGTGGCCGCCACACGTTGCACAGGTGGCTTCGGTGCGGATCATGCCGTGTGATGTATCGACCGTGTAGTTGACGGCGCTTGTAACCGAATCATCAAAGCTTGGCCAGCCACAGTGCGAATCGTATTTATGATCGCTAGTAAACAGCGTAGCGCCACAGTTCGCGCATACATACGTACCGTTTTTATGGACGTTTAAAAACTTGCCGCTAAATGGGGCTTCGGTGGCCTTATTAAACAGCACATTGCGTTGCTCGGGGCTTAACTGGGGGTTTTGCATTGGCGCTCCTTTGTACCTAGTATAATAGAATTATGGAAACAATGTATGTTGCTGGTGGATGTTTTTGGGGGCTTGAGGAGTTGTTCCGTGCGCAACTAGGTGTAATCGATACAGAGGTTGGGTATATGGGCGGCCAAAACGACAACCCAACCTACGAATTTCACCCCGGGCACGCCGAAGCAGTCAAGGTTGTATACAACCCGGGTAAAACCAGCTACATGGCGCTACTAGATTTTTTCTTTCGGGCGCACGACCCGACTACGTTAAACCGCCAGGGGAACGACGTTGGCACTAGCTACCGGTCGGCTATTTTTTACGAAACGCCGCAGCAAAAACAGCAGGCCGAGCAGGTGATACAGGCAGTCGAAGCAGCCGGTTTATACCATGGCCATGTGGTAACTGCGCTTGAGCCCTACCAGGCATTTTGGACCGCCGAAACCTATCACCAGGATTATTTGCAAAAGAACCCTGGTGGCTACACCTGCCATTATGTGCGGCAAGCCACTCCGTTGCTGGCGTAGCTGTTTTTGACGTGTAGCGCCAATAAGCCTACCATGGGTATAGGTTAACTATAAGGAGGTGAATTATTAATATTACAAGCCCTGCGTTTACCGATAACGGATTGATACCTAAAAAATATAGCCGCGAGGGTGGCGACGCCAGCCCGCCACTGCAATTTAGTGGCGTACCAAGTGAGGCAAAAAGTTTGGCACTGATTTGCCATGACCCCGACGCTCCGCGCGAAAACGGTTTTACGCACTGGGTGGTGTGGAACATTCCGCCCACGGCGACCGGATTCGCTGAAAACGCAGTGCCCAGTGGCGCGGTACAGGGTACGGCCGATTTTGGTGGCCCGGGCTGGGGCGGCCCAAAACCGCCAAGTGGCACGCACCGCTACATTTTTTATTTGTACGCGCTGGATACCGCCCTTGATCTGCCAGTAAGCACCATACGGCCCCAGTTGCAGCAGGCTATGCAGGGCCATATTGTCGCCGAAGCCGTATTGACTGGCCTATATAGCGCCGAATAGTGTATTGACATATTGAAATGTATCAATATATAATAGCAGAGTGAATGATGATTCCGTTGTAGTGCTGAAGGCACTTGCCGACGACGTGCGGCTGGGCCTGGTGCGTAAAATCGCCGCAAATAGTGAGCCGCGTTTAACGTGCGACATTATTAATGCATGCTCGTCGCTTTCGGCGTTATCGCAGCCTACAATTAGTCACCACATAAGCAAACTGGTGGCGGCTGGCGTGTTGATAGAAGAAAAGCATGCCCAGCAAAAAAGCTACCGTTTAAATTCTGACCGGCTACGAGCGGTAGGAATTGAACCAACAAAACTGTAAAAGGAGGAATAATGATAAACGTATTGATTTTAACGGGGAGCGCCCGACCCAATAGCGCCAGCACAAATGTTGCCAAGTTAGTTGCGGCGGAGCTAAAAAAACATGATGATGTGACACCCGAAGTGGTGGAAGTCGCAAGCTTGAACTTGCCATTTTACAATTCGGACACCCCGCCAAGCGCCGAAAACCACGAAATTACTGATAAAAACGTTCAGGTATGGTCCGAAAAAGTGACCGCCGCTGACGCGGTAGTATGGGTTATGCCAGAATACAACCATTCAATCAGTGGTGTTCAAAAGAACGCGATTGACTGGCTTTACCAAGAATGGACCGACAAGCCGCTTGCTGTTGTCGCGTACGGTTGGTACGCCGGCGCCAATGTGCTAGAGGCGGTAAAATTACCCCTGCGGGTGATTAAACCAGATATGCGTGGCGAAGTAGGCCTTGCCTTTACCAAGCAAATTAACATGGACGGTACCGCGAACGACGAAAAACAGCTGAGTGCGGACCTCGCACCAGTGGTTGACGCCCTGCTTGCGTAATAGAGCGACCGACAAGGTAAAGCCTCTCCGCTACAGCGGGGAGGCTTTATTTCAGGGAACTTTCAGCTGTCATAGTTACCATATTTTAATGAGTATTTTGCGCCCCCGTAAAAAATATATTATTGCCGTATTTTTGCTTATAATTGCGGCCGTTGTTGGCGTGGGCGCCTACTACTATTCTATGGCGGATAAGCTAGTGCAAAACATAACCACCAGCGGTACGGCCGCCGACCTATTAACGCCGCAGCCCCTGAACGGAGAATCGACCGGTGCGGTAAATATTTTGATTGCGGGTAATTCGGCCGATGACCCCCACCACGGTGGCGCGCTATTGACCGATAGCATTATGGTGGCCCACTACGACCTAAGCAGCCATAAACTCACGCTCATTAGCGTTCCACGCGATCTGTACGTAAATGTGAGTGGCACCTACCAAAAAATCAATACGGCCTATGTGTTAGGCGGCATGCCCGAACTGGCGCAAATTGTACAAAAAGTGACAGGACTCACTATTAACCAGCGCGTACTCATTGATTACTCGGCCTTTCGGGATATGATTGACGCAATCGGCGGCATTGATGTGACGATTAAGGCTGATGACCCCCGCGGTATTTATGACCCCATGGTTGGCTTTACTATTACCAATGGCCCGCACCACCTAAACGGTACCCAGGCGCTTTTATTGGCGCGCTCGCGAAACGACCCCACATACGACGGGCGCGTTCCGTATGGATTGAGCCGTGGTGATTTTGACCGTACTGCCAACCAGCGCATGATTATGCAGGCGGTTATTAATAAGATTAACGCTACTGGCGCGCTTGCTAACCCCATTACGCTGCAGCGACTTGTCACGAGTCTGAGCGGTAATGTCAAAACAGACCTCACGGCGGGCCAGCTACGCCGCTTGTACGATTTAAGTAAGCAGGTGCAGAGCCAGCAAAGTATCGGGTTAGACACGAACGGCAGCGGCCAATATCTATTAAAAAATTATTATACGCCAGCCGTAGGTGACGCCCTCATTCCGATTGGGGGCATTGGCAACTACCAGTCAATCCAGCAGTACGTTGCGAGCGTTACAACGCCATCAAGCAATACGGCGAACGGTAGTGGCTCAGCCACAAATACCGCCCAATAGCGTGATATTTCACACTATTGGCGAGGTTGCAATTGTACGTAGTTATGGTTTTTGCTAGCATATAATGTATAAGCAAAAATGCACAAAAGAAAGGTGACCATGAAGTCGAAACTAGTGTTAGCTTTTGTGGCGCTTGCGATTGCGTTCCCGTTTGGGGCGACCGCAAACGCCGAAACAACTGATACGAAGGGAACGGACGCGCAGCAAAGTGCCCAAAAGGCAGTGGGGGATGCCACAAAGACCCTGCAGCAAACGACGACAAAGCTGCAACAACAGCAAGAACAAGCCCAACAGCAGCAAGAGCAGCAACAAGAAGCCCAGGCTCGCGATGAGGCAAAGGCAAAAGTTGAGGCCGCACGTGCCGCCGCGCAGTCACGCAAAATCGCCTTAAAGCAGGATATTTGCCAGGCACACAAGGCCCAACTAATTGAGCAGATTCCCGCACTTTCAAAGAGTGTGACCACCATTAAGCAAACCTTAGATTCAAAATATAGCCAGATTACGGCAATTTATAATAGTGGTAAGCTCACGGTCAGCAATTACACCACGCTGAACGCGCAGGTATTAGTCGCCCAGCAGGCCGCTGCGGCCGCCGTTGCCGCCATTGACCCAGGTACAATTACAATTGACTGCAACAACAACAACCTTGGCATGCAGCTTGACAGTTTCCGGTCAACGCTTGATGTTGCGCGCACCGCGCTTGATAATTACCGAACGACATTGGTGGACTTAGTGAGTGCCATGAATGCATCGGCCAATGCCGCATCAAATTCAAGTAGCACGACAACCGGGGGGACAAACTAATATGGCACGAACACTCGCAAAAGGGTTTGCCCACGCAGGTATTTTAGCGGCTGTGGGCATAGTGGCCATAAGCGGATTACTGCTGTGGGTGTACTACAGCAGGAGCGCGCAACTTGCCCAAACAAATAGCGCAGGCGTCAACACAACGCAGCCAATCGCCACAACGGCTCAAGCGGTCAGCGGCGTCAAGCAAGTACAGGCGTCGCTCAGCAGCTTGCACGTGAACGCCCAGCTTGATACCAGCACGATTGATGCCGTGCTGAACAACCAATAGCTGTCAGCATTTATGCGGGTACAAAAAACATCGCCCAAGTAGGGGGCGATGTTTTTAAGTGAGAGGGGTGTGGTGGAATGGTGGGTAATTCAAATGCTACGCGTAAATGTAGTAAAAGCTACTTGCTGGAACCGTGCGATAGTGTACGATGCCAATTCCGCCTGCGTATGCCATTTCAGAAATAGTGACATTGCCACCATTGACTGATTCAACGTATACGACGTGGTCGCCAGCAACACCAATTGCGCCTGCGGTCGGGCTAGGGCCGGTCGCGTAGCCGCTCGCACGTGCCGAGCTGAGCCATGAATAGGCGTTACCCCAGTTGTTCGGAATGTTTGGCTTACGACTTTTAACGTACCAAGTACACCAGCCATAGGCGTAGGTATTGCCGGCTGAACTAGCGTGGTACTGGGCCGCTGGCTGCGCCTGTACCGCAGCGTGGTAGGTGGCTGCTGGGGCGGTGGCTGACTCGGTTGCGCGCACTGGCTGCGCAGCGGGTGCGGTGGCAGCGCCTGCCTCAAATTGGTTAAACCGGTCGGGTAGTTGTTCGTCTGCTGTTGGGATGCGAATTTTTTGATTGACATCAATCACGTCTGGGTTGGCAATATCGGCGTTGGCGTCGAATATTCGCACGTAGGTGGTGCCATGCGCCTGGGCGATTGATGAAAGGGTGTCCCCTGGTTGCACTGTCACGGTAACAACTTGTGTTTGCTGTGAAGTTGCTTGTGGTTGTTGTGTTTTGGTTGTGTCTGCGGTGCTTGCAGCAAATGTCGCATGCGAACCGAACAACGACACTCCGGCCGCAAAGCCGAGCGCCATCATATATGATGGTACTGTCATGATTTTCTCCTTTATACCCCCGCACGTATGTCGTAATTATGTAATTTAAGTGATATATGAATGCGGGTAAAAACTCGTGTCTCTTAAGTCTCTCGGGTTTAAAAAACACAGGTTTGATAGTAACAATTACCTGTCGAGTATGTCAATAAAATGCTGCAATAAGCACTAGCACATAAGGGGTTAAAACGCAGTTGTAAAATAATCAACATAAATTATTTCCCCTGGTGATAATTTTCACACCCATTTACAGGGGTGGGGTGTATACTGGCAGTACACACTATGCTGCATAAAGTATTCCATACTATTTTATCGCCACGCAATATCAAGCTGCCTGCGCAACAGGCCGCCGTTTTATTTTCAGTCATTGTACTGCTCGTTGGTATTACGACATCTTTATTTTTAGCCAGCGTGATTGCGCGGCAAGCGCGGAGCGATTACCAGGCGTCGCTTGAGCAAAAACAAAACACGATTGAATCACAGCTTACCAGCGCAGTCAGTGGCTACAATCAACTGTTGATTGCGGGTGCCACACTATGGAACCTAAAGGGCGACGTGACGAAGAGCGAATGGAGCCAATTTTACGATAACATGCAGGTCCATCAGCACCTGCCAAACACGCTCGGCGTCGGCTATGTAAGTGTAGTAAGCACTGGCGGTGTGGGCTCGTTTGAAACAACGATGCAGGCGGATGGTGAGCCAGGGTTCACAGTCCACCCCCTTACGGGCGATTCAATTCAAACACCGGTCACCTACCTTGAACCCCAGAGCACCATCAATAAACAGACAATTGGGTATAACATGTATTCTGAGCCAATCCGCCGTGCGGCAATGATCCGCGCGACCGAGGGCGCAAGTATGGCGGTTACGCAACCTGTAAGCTTAGTGCAAGATAGCGGTGCTAACGCCGACCCGACTAGGCTGGGGGTAATTATGTATTACCCGGTTTATTCGGCGCCCACCTTGCCGATGACGATTGAGGCGCGGCATAAAAGCCTACGCGGACTCGTGTATGTGGTGGTTCGCCCGGCAGATGTGCTTGCGAGTTATAGCGAGCTGTCATCACAAGCATTCCATGGCGTTAATGTCACGCTTGCAGATACGTCAGCGAATACAAAACAGCTTGCAAGCGTGAACGATGCCGGCACGGTTTCGGCGGGTAGTCAAACGGCCAAAAATGACATTGTAGTGGGCAACAGAACCTGGGCTGTACAAGTAACCGGTGAACCGGGGGTGGTCAATACAACCGTTGTGCCGCTGTTGATTATTGTGGGTGGCTCGCTGCTTGGTTTCGCGCTGGCCGTGACGATGCTGCGAACAATGTTGGGCCGCATTGAACACGTGCAACGCACCTACGAAAGCGAAGTTGAGCGCACGAAAGATGAGCTATTGGCGCTGGCGAGCCACCAGCTGCGTACACCTGCGAGCGGGGTTAAGCAGTACATCGGTATTTTAACGAGTGGTATCGTGGGGGGGCTTACGCCCGCGCAGCAGCAGATTGCTGAAAAAGCTTTTAACGCGAACGAGCGGCAAATTGAAATTATCAATGAGTTGCTATATGTATCAAAAATTGAGGCGGGCAAGGTAACGATCCGGCCGGTTCGCTCAAACGTCACGCCGATTGTTCAGCGCCTTGTTGATTCTATGCACGCTACCGCACGCGCGAAGAATATCACGCTCGTATTTAAAGCGACACAGGCGCGCTATGCCTATGGTGATGACCAGTATTACACCATGATTATTGATAACTTGATTAGCAATGCGATTAAATACTCATACCCTGACACCAAGGTCGTGATAAAGGTCACGAAACAGCCCAATGCTATGCTCGCGATATCGGTCACCGACCGTGGCGTGGGGATATCTAGTGGCGACATAGACCAGCTATTCCAAAAGTTCCGCCGTATAAACAACCCACTTTCGCGGTCTGAAAGTGGGAGCGGTCTGGGGCTCTTTTTGGCATATCAGCTTGCCCGTGCGCATGGTGGAGAGATTACGGTGGACAGCAAAGAGGGTAAGGGCAGCACATTTACGCTACTAATGCCCACAAGGCATTTGTTCGAAGAAGCACAAGTGAATATTGTGGACCATTCAGACAGTAAATTGCCGCACTAGCCCTACGACTCAGTGGGCTGATGGGCCATTGATGCGGTGTCTGTCGCGGCCTTTGGAGCGGCTGGCGTGGCGGGGGGCTCGCTCACGTGGCGGGGTGTCGCAATTTGTTGCTCGAGCAGTAGTTTAATTGCGGCAATATCTTTATGCATGGCGATCATAGAACGGTCGGCGCGCATCCGCTGCACAATATTAACGACGTACAAAATAACAAACAAAACGCCCAATACAAGCGAGGCGATGGTAATGATGCCGAACATACTCTGTAGGTTGCCAAGCCCCGGAATACTAAGTGATGGGTTGGTGGTGCTGGTGTTAATGCCGTATTGTGATAAGTCCATAGCAAAGTGCCCCCTATTGAACAATTGATAATCCGTAATATGCAGTGCCGGCGAGATCCTTCATATCGATAATGTGGGTGTAGCCAGCCTTTTTTAGTATAGCAGCTGCTTGTGACGAATCCCGCTCACTCGTGCCGTAAATAGCGATAGTTGTTGATTTTGGATCAGTGGGTAGCACGCCGTGCTGCAAGTCACTGAGTGGGAGTGACTGAGCGGTTACCACGTGGCTTTGGGCGTAGTAGTCGGTACTGCGGACATCGTAAATAACAGTGCCATTTGGCAAAAATATCATTGGGGGTGTGCGGTGTAGGTACAGGTAGGTGGCTAAGCCAACAATGCCCGCAATCACCACGACAAGCAGGGTAATTATCCATCGTTTCATATATCGTAGTATAGCATTTTATCCATTTGCAAACCTAGTGTAAATGATTTACAATAAATGGTACTCACACGCCGCCTATACGGCGGAATGTTTAAACTGCAAAGGAGTTAATATGGGTGTAATTGCAACTAAAACACGCGAAGAATTTACCACTCACGCGGTAAATAATAACCATGTAGCGTTGGTCGATTTTTGGGCAGAATGGTGCCCGCCTTGCCGTGCGATGGCGCCGGTACTTGAACAGTTGGCACGTAAATACGACGGCACGCTTGACGTCATTAAGGTGGATATCGAAGATGGCCACGAGAATGCTCAACTTGCAAACGAACACGGTGTGCAAGGGATCCCAAATATGGTGGTGTACAAGGGTGGCAAAGTAGTCAAAAACCTGGTCGGTATGCGCCCTGCCCCCGTACTTGAAAGCGAACTAAAAGAATTTTTAGACGCGTAGCCATACCTTTCTTGCCGTATTGCACTTATGGTATACTAGGTGACAGTTA
>JAJXWT010000020.1 GCA_021781475.1 bacterium | reverse complement strand
ATCGCGCGCCACAGTTTTGGCACACAAATTGCAAACGAGATTTCGCCATAAGTTTATAGCCCGTTCGCAGCCGGCGCCGCGTTGATACTACTGTTCAGCTCGTTCACCGTTACCGACAGCGCATTTAACTGTGCAACCAGGTCGTTATAATGCGCCACGTCACCATTAATTGCTTGCCGGCGCGCATTAAGCTCATTAATACGCACTACAAGCGCCTGGCGCTCGGCCTGCAGCTCGCTCACGCTATAGTTGCCGGACTGAGCCTTTGCGTTAAAACTTGTAATATCAGCGTTCAGCTGGTTTATATCTGTTTGATACTGCGAAAGCTCTGCTTCGACCGTAGGCTTTAAAGCTGCGATTTGGCTCGATAGTTGGCTCGCCTGGGCATCGACCGTATTAAACACGGCATTGTACTGCTGGTTCATGGCGACAATTGACTGGCGATCTTTAAAATATTGTGCGTAATACTGTTCAAGCTGCGGCGATAAATTTTGAATTGTTGTTCCAAAAATAGAATGTAGTTCGTTCGTTAATGCCCCTGGCTCGGCACTGTTATAATACGCCACCAGCTGCTTGATCTGTGGTTCGTTCTTTACTTTTTGGTATTCTTGGTTGATCAAATTATCAACATACGGCCGCTCAAACACGTTCAGCCGTGCGTACGCGGCGTGCAATAGCTCGTGGGCAGCCGTTGCCTCTTCGGCACCATCAAGCTGTGGGTTTGTCACATGGTACACAAAAATCCGGCGGGCGGTGTAGCACCCCAATATCGCCTGGGTACGATCGACTGACTTACAGTCACTATTAAACGCCTTGGAACCTTCTACTACCGGGTCGCTCGCGTAAAATAAGGTCTCGCCCTTACTGGTAAGCTGTAGCTTGGTATTTATACTGGCAACAGCAGTCGAAGGTTGGTATTGGCTTGCCAAGTACCAATCAACGGCATCGTTGCCATACCAATAGGCGCTACCGGCCGCCACGAGCCCAATAAGCAAAATTACGAATGCCTTGAATAGCGGATGGTTATGCGTCTGATTCGGTGTGTCGTTCAATGAATATGGTCCCGTTTTTAGTCTTTGCTTCTAGTATATCGCCTTTATGGTAGGAACCGTCAATAAGCCCGTTCGCAATTTCATGCTCAAGCTCATCTTCGATTGCACGTTTAAGCGGTCGGGCACCATATTCTTCGCTGTACCCATGGTCAACAAGCAATCGCTTTGCGGTCGGCGTCACCACCAGGCCAATACCTTTGCGGATCAGTCGTTCTTTTAATTCACTAATAAACTTGTCAAATATCAGCCCAACCTCTTTTCGGGTGAGTCCCCTAAAGGTCACAATGCCATCAAAGCGGTTTATGAGCTCGGGGCGCATGATTTTTTTGAGCTCGCGCTCGGCAGCTTTTGTGTTGCTGGCGTGCATCGCATCAAGCTGTTTTTCGTCCTTTTTGGTCGCGACGTGGAATCCAAGGCTGCTTTCCGCCACCATTTTATCGGCGCCCACGTTACTAGTCAAAATGATAATCGTGTTACGGAAACTCACTTGTCGCCCTTGGGCGTCGGTGAGCACGCCGTCTTCGAGCAATTGCAGCAAAATCTGGAACACATCTGGGTGTGCCTTTTCGATTTCGTCGAACAGCACCACGCTATACGGCTGGCGGCGGATTTTATCGGTCAGCTTGCCGCCATCTTCGTACCCCACATAGCCAGCAGGCGCGCCGAGTAGGCGGCTGGTCGTATGTTTTTCGGCAAACTCACTCATGTCTATCTTTACCAAAGCTTCGTCGCTACCAAAAACTTCGCGCGCCAAAACTCGGGCAAGCTCGGTTTTACCGACCCCAGTTGGGCCCATGAACAAAAAGCTCCCAATTGGCCGGCGGGTCGTGCCAACGCCGCTGCGGCTACGGCGGATTGCCTTTGCAACACTATGCAACGCCTCGTTTTGGCCAATTACATACTTTGAAAGGTGCTTTTCGAGGTTTTTCAGTAGCCGTGCTTCGCTTATTTGAATCTTTTCGACTGGGATATTGGTCATAACGCTAATAGCGCGGGCAATGTCATCGTCAGTTAGGGTCGTTCGGTTATTTTCGGACTGGTCGCGCCTGTAATCATCAAGTTTTTCAGTAATCTGGCTAATGCGCTGCTTGTACATAGCCGCGCGCTCGTAGTCTTCATGCGCCACGGCATCTTCCATTTTTTCGTCAAGCTGCTTGAGCTCCCGCATATATTCGCGCTGCTTACTTGGCCTGTGGCCCTTTTTAACGCGGACTAGGGCCGCCGCTTCGTCAATCACGTCAATTGCCTTATCGGGCATAAAACGGTCGCTCACGTACCGGTCTGCCATATACGCGGCGCTTTCAAGCACATCATCATTTAAAGTCACGCCATGGTGACCTTCGTAATAGCTGCGGAGGCCCTTTAATATGGCCACTGTATCCTTTAGGCTTGGTTCTTTTACCACAATCGGCTGGAACCGGCGTTCCAAGGCGGCATCCTTTTCAATATGCTTACGGTATTCGTCGAGCGTAGTCGCGCCAATTAAGTGTAACTCGCCACGGGCAAGGGCGGGTTTTAAGATATTTGCGGCGTCCATAGCGCCTTCTGCGGCGCCGGCGCCGACCAGCAAGTGCAGCTCATCAATAAACACAATAATATTGGCAGATTTTTTAATTTCTGCAATCACCTTTTTAAGGCGCTCTTCGAACTCACCGCGGTACTTGGTGCCCGCTATCATGCCCGCCATATCTAGCATAATGACCCGGCGGTCAAGCAAGTGATCAGGCACTTCTTCTTTAATAATCCGTTGGGCTAGGCCCTCAACAATCGCCGTTTTACCAACACCTGGTTCGCCAATAAGCACTGGGTTGTTCTTGGTACGGCGGCTCAACACGGTCACCAGGCGCTCTACCTCTTTTTCGCGACCAATCATGGCGTCAAGTTCACCTTGTGCGGCTTTAGCGGTTAGGTCAATCCCATACACATCAAGCACACCGCCCCGCTTTGACTGCTGGCGCGTTTCGGCGGCAACTCCAGCCGGTTCTTCGGGGGTCGTTTTATCAATATACTCTTCAAGCTGGGCAGCCATTACATCAACATCAACGCCAAGCTCGCGCAACAGCACCGTTGCCCGTGCGTTACTTTGCTTAAGCAGGCTGTACAGTAGGTGCTCTGTACCCATGTAATCTTGGTGGAGTTCTTTGCTCATTTCAAGCCCCATGCGGAGTGTGAGCAACGTTGTTTCGCTCATACCAATCATGCCAGTGCTTACCGTCAGCTTAGCAGGGGTAATATTAAGTGCGCCCTCGGCCTTTGGCAGCGTCACGCCATTGTCGGCAAGCATTTTTGCGCCAACGCTGCCGCTTTGCGTCAGTAGCCCAAGTAACAAGTGCTCGGTACCGATATACGGGCTGCCGTAGCCCCGTGCAATTGCATCAGCGTTTTGGATGGCGCCGCGCGCGTTTTCGCTTAACCGCATACTAAATTCTTTAAAATTATCGTCCATATGTGTCAATCCTCCAAAAGGGCATTGCCCAATGAATATATTTTAGCTAACAAATTAGCACTCGTCAATGGCGAGTGCTAATTTTAGCATAATTAGCTGCTTATTCGCCCTGTTCCTGGATAGCGCTAAACAAGTCGTCTTCGATGTTCTTTTTTGGCTTTTTTTCGGCCGGCTTAGCAACAGCCGTTTCAATGTCAAGCTCGTAGCCTGTGAGGCGGCTTGCCAAACGCACGTTTTGACCACCGCGGCCAATCGCTATACTTTGCTGGTCTTCGGCCACAAACACCTTGGCATGCTTGGTTTCTTCATCAATTTCGACCTTCACGACCTCGGCGGGGCTAAGGGCGTTACGAATGTAAGTATCTGGGTTTCCGTCAAACGTCACAATGTCGATTTTTTCTTGATCACCAATTTCGTTCATCACAGCGTTCACACGCGTACCGTGGCCGCCAACAAAGGTACCGACTGGGTCTACGCCGGGCACGGTGCTTGCAACGGCCAGCTTGGTGCGGCGACCAGCTTCGCGGGCGATTCCTTTAATTTCAACGGCCCCAGTTTCCATTTCAGGGACTTCTTGTTCAAAGAGCTTAGAAATAAATGATTCGCTGCCCCGAGTCAAAATAAGCTGTGGGCCACGGTTGTCGCGTTCAATATCTTTAATCAATACCTTAAGGCGCGAACCAACGCTGTAGTATTCGCCCTGAATTTGCTCGCTTTGCGGCATAATACCAATTGCCTTACCAAGCTCAATCCGCACCACGCGTGGCTCCACGCGTTGCACGATACCGGTCACGATTTGGCCGACCTTGTCTTCGTATTCGGCAAGCACTACTTCGCGCTCGGCTTCACGCAGGCGCTGCAGCACAACTTGCTTAGCGGTTTGGGCAGCTACACGGCCAAAGCCGGTTACTGTGTACTCATCTTCAATAATGTCACCGACTTCGGCGTCTTTTTTGCGCTCCTTGGCGTCGACTAGGCTGATTTCAATCGCATCACTGCCGACCTCTTCCACGACTTCGCGGGCAACATATACCTTCGCGCTCCCGTCGTTCAAATCCAACACAGCGCGCACTTCTTGGTCACGCTCACCATTGTCACGGCGCCATGCCGCAGCAATTGCCTGCTCAATCACGTCGATTACGGTTTCTTCGGGCAAATTTTTTTCTTCGGCGATGGTCCGTAGTGCCAACGTCAGTTGCTTTAGATTCAAATCTTCAATCATATTTACTCCTTATTTACGCTTTAAACGAAAAACTCCGACCTGCCGGCCGGAATAATACCTTTTTAGTATATCAGTTTTATACACTCACTGCAAGCGACTTATATAAGCTGTTATATAATACAGGCAATGCCAACACCATTCTATTTTACGGTTACAACTAAGTTGCCCGGCTCACTCGCGCGTACCGGTGTTATTCATACACCGCACGGGATAATCAACACGCCGGCCTTTATACCCGTTGGCACAAAGGCGACACTTAAGGCACTCACACCTGAGCAGCTACGTGAAACAGGCGCACAGGCGGTACTCGTGAACGCCTACCACTTATATTTGCGGCCAGGACACGGCACTATTGACCAAGCGGGCGGTATCAATAGTTTTATGAATTGGAGCGGGCCTACCTTTAGCGACAGCGGCGGGTTCCAGGTAATGAGCCTAGGCGTTGGCTTTAAAAAAGTCATCGACATGGTTGGCGGCGCCGATATAGCGCCACAAGGTCGCCGTGACAAGCTGGCGAGTATCGACAACGACGGTGTCACCTTTAAGTCGCACCTTGACGGTAGTTCCCACCGCTTTACGCCCGAGCTCAGTATGCAAATCCAGCACGGTATTGGTGCCGACATCGCCTTTGCATTCGATGAGCTGACTACCCTGCACCATAGCTACGATTACCAGATTGAATCGCTTGAGCAGCGCACCCACCCATGGGCCGTGCGCAGCCTTGCGGAACATAAGCGCCTGAATGCCGAGCGTAGCCACCGGCCGCCACAAGCGCTGTTTGGCGTGATTCAGGGTGCCAATTACGAAGATTTACGCCGCAAAAGCGCCAAGTTTTTAGGCAGTATGGATTTTGATGGTTACGGCCTTGGCGGCGCGCTACAAAAAGATACCATTGGCGAAATTACCGCCTGGATGTGCCAGGAGCTGCCGGAAAACAAGCCGCGCCACATGCTGGGCATTAGCGAGCCCGACGATATTTTTGCCTGCATTGAAAACGGCGCTGATAGCTTTGACTGCGTGAGCCCGGCACGTGTCGGCCGCAATGGCGCGCTGTACACCACGCACGGCCGCGTTAACATTCGCCGCGCCGAGTTCGCGAACGATTTTACGCCATTCGACAGCGAATGCACCTGCTATACCTGCCAAAACTACACGCGCGCCTACCTGCACCACTTGTTCCACAGCGGCGAACTGCTCGCTAACACCCTGGCCACAATCCACAACGAGCACTTTATTGTTAAGCTGGTCGATGATATTCGTGAAAGCATTAACAATGACACGTTTTTTGATTTTAAGCAGAAATTTTTACAGGGCTACTACAACAAGCTTGCTAAATAATCGCTTTGGTTTCATAATGATACTACAGCAATGCCACACCGGCGTTGCAGGGTAGTGAAAGGAGTGCGCGTGAACTTCCCCTACGCGAACAGGCACGGCCCGAAATACTGGGCCAGCTGGTCGTTCGTTAGCCTTGTCGAGCCCGCGCTCGACAAGGCCGAACTGCTGCCCCGCCCGCTTGCGAAGCTCTTTCTGGATGACCTGGAAAGCGACTTTGCTAAGATTGCCGTTGCCGCCACCCTGACTGGTGGCCTCGCGGCAACAGGGCACGGCGGCAAAGCGAGCAAAGCCGCGTTCGCCGTATCACTCGCTGCCAGTGCGCTATATGGCCACGAGCTGGCCGTACGCTGGTACGAGCAAAAGAACCTGCGGCGGCAGGCCCAAAAGGTAGCCGCCGCAAGGGCTAGGCACGCTACCGCTGCCCACGTGGGTGGCGGTATCTAGCCCCTCGCCCCCGTCCGTAACCCGGGCGGGGGCTTGCCCCTTTTTAGGGCTATGGAGCGGGCAGCTGCTGCCCAAGGCACGTGTTCAGTACGCGCTCTATCGCCGCCTTTTCAGCCTGTGTTACCCACAGGCTATATTTTAGCTTAACGGCAACCTGCCGGGCCACGTACTGGCACCGAAACGGCTTATTTGGCGGTAACCATGTCGCCGCATCACCATCACCCTTTTGTTCGTTCGCCGGACCATCAACCGCCAGCAGTTCCAATGGGTCGTTCGCCAGTTGTACCCGTTGCTGGGCCGTTAACTGTTGCGCCCCAGTTTGCCACGCGTTACCGAGTGCCACAACGTGATCGATTTGCACCGCAGCGCTCGTAGTAGCGCCGCGCGTAAAATGAATGACTTTACCTGTATAGGGGTCATTTAGCGTGCCGCGTAGCACGTTACAATTACTATCAACAATGGCATCTGGCATATCACGGTGCAAAATAATCTCACGCGTATCGCAGCCATTAGTTGTTGCCCAGCCATTGCCAAACTGTTCGCGAGTATACCCAGTTTTGGGCGCACGCCCCTTCACCCGCAACTGTTGCAGGGCCGACAAGGCGAGCGGTTGATTGCCTTGGCTGGGGGTGGGCGCCGTAAAGCTTTGTGATTGACTGTTGGCCGCCTGTTGGTCTGGCAAAATTTGCTGCGTATATATAGCCGCGCCTACACCAAACACAATTATCAAAAACCCTATCAGTCTCCGCACGCGTAATGTCATAGGGATAGTATAATCGAACGCCCACTCGCAACCACTATTGACACGTTCTTTTTTGGAGTTTATAATAACTTAGTTCACTTCCCCGAGGAGGAGTTGTAATAATGACCATAGGAATCACGTTCGATGATGGCGTGAACTTTAACCTCACAGTGCTGCAGGCCGCAGAAATGCTGCATCAGCTCGCTACGCAAACGCATGCACTAATGGTACCCCACGACGACAATGAGAGTCGATTTGTCACGATTCGCTTCACAAATGGCTTCAAGCGCAAGTTGACGTTGTCACAAGCGGCAAGGGCCGCGGCGCAACTCGCAACTCAGCTTGCGGCTGTTCTCGGCGAAGTTTGAGCAACTAACGCCCCTTTCACCCAACCCTACTACAGGGCGCCTGAAAGGGGCGCTCTTAATTTTACAGTGGTTGCTATAATAGGGAGTATGCATACTGTAAAACGCCTTATTACCGAATTTATTCCAAGATCATATAACCTGAGCCTTGTTGTCGATAGGCCGGGCCGGGCCTTTACCGGTACCCTTACCGTCAGTGGCACCGTGGTTGACACAAAAGCCATGCTGCACGCGCACGAGCTTGCCATTACCAGCGTAACCGTTAACGGCATGGCGAGCGAATGGAGCCTAGGGCGCGACGACGAGCTCACAATCGGCAACTTACAGCCCGGCAACTATACCATTGTGATTGTATATAGCGGCAAAATCAGTGATCAGCTACACGGGCTGTACCCCTGCACCTATACCTATAACGGCGAACCAAAAGAACTTTTGGCTACCCAATTTGAAAGCCACTACGCACGCGAGGTGTTCCCGTGCGTAGATGAGCCGGCCGCAAAAGCCACGTTCGACATTACGCTCACCACTGAACAAGGCGTGACAGTACTCGGCAATATGCCTATAAAAGCCCAAAATGTCGAAACGGGCAAACTTGTTACCCATTTTGAACAAACGCCAAGAATGAGCACCTATTTGGTTGCCTTTGTGATTGGCGATTTGCAAAAAGCCACGGCAAAAACGAACACAGGCGTTGAGGTGAACGTATTCGCTACACCCGCGCAACCAGCCGAAAGCCTGGCGTTTGCGCTGGAACACGCTGTTAAAACCATAGAATACTTTAACGACTACTTTGATATTCCCTATCCATTACCAAAAAGCGACCAAGTCGCGCTACCGGATTTTTCAAACGGCGCCATGGAAAACTGGGGCTTAATCACCTACCGCGAAAGCGCACTACTATACGACCCAGCAACCACAAGCATTGCTAGCAAACAGTACATCGCCACAGTCATTAGCCACGAGCTTAGCCACCAATGGTTTGGCAACCTGGTGACCATGGCGTGGTGGGATGATTTATGGCTGAACGAAAGTTTTGCGACCATTATGGAATATATTTGCGTGGATGCGCTGTACCCAGACTGGCATGTGTGGCTTGATTTTAACACCGGCGAAAGTGTGTATGCTCTGCGCCGCGACAGCTTAGCCGGCGTGCAAGCAGTAAAAGTGGCCGTGCACCACCCCGACGAAATCCAGAGTGTATTCGATGGCGCCATTGTATATGCAAAAGGCGCCCGACTTATGCAAATGATGCAACACTACGTGGGCGAACAAGCGTTTCGCGACGGTTTAACCGCCTACTTTAACGCCCACGCCTACGGCAATACTACTGGCAACGACTTGTGGGACGCGCTGCAATCCACCAGTGGCAAACCGGTCGGTGATTTTATGAATACCTGGCTTAGCCAAAGCGGGTTCCCGGTAGTGCGCGCTGTTGCCAACGGCGGCAACATCGAGCTCACGCAGCGCCAGTTTTTGATTGGCCCCAGTGAGCCAAACGATAAACTGTGGCCCATACCGCTCGGCGCCACGGCAGACACACTCCCCACCCTGTTCCCCACCAAGCATGCAGCATTTGCCGCAACCAATCACCACACGTTTCGGCTCAATAAGGATGATACCGCTCACTTTATTACAAGCTATAGCGATGAGCTGTTGCATAAAATCCTTGCTGATATCAAAAATGGCAACGCCAGTATTTCAGAACGAGCGCAGATTATAAAAGAACAACTACTCCTTGTAAAAAGCGACGAAGCCGGCAGCGAAACACTAATTCCACTGCTACTAAGCTACAAAAACGAAACCAATGAAAAGGTCTGGGGTATGCTCAGCGGGCTTATCGCTGATTTAAAACGGTTTGTTGACCCCGAAACACCTGCCGAAAAATCACTTAAGCAGATTGCGTTGCAAGCCGCAGCGCCATTATACGGTGAGCTTGGCTGGCAGCAAAAACCAGCCGAACCAGCAGATGACACCATGCTCCGCGCCACCATTATTGGCGCCATGCTTTATGGCGAACACCCCGACACAATTGTAACCGCACGTAAACTCTACGCGACACACAAGCTCAGCGAGCTCGATGCCGAACTGCGCGACCTAGTGCTTATCGCCGAAGTTCGCCACGGCGATACCAAGCAGGCAATTAAAAACTTATTAGGCCAGTATAAAACCAGTTCATCTGTTGATATTAAAAATGACATCACCGACGCGGTGTGTAGCACTCGCGATACCAGCGAGCTACAGCACCTGCTTGGCCTGCTAAAAGACACTACGCTTATTAAAACGCAAGATACCGCTATGTGGTATGCGCGCCTGCTCAGCAATCGCGATGGCCGTACGCTCACGTGGCAGTGGCTACAAGACAACTGGGAATGGATTAAACAAACGTTTGGTGGCGACAAAAGCTACGACACATTCCCACGCCTGACCGGCCAGGTGCTTGCCACGCGCGAGCAACTGAACGGATTTAAGCAGTTTTTTGAACCAATGCTGAACGACACCGCCCTAAAGCGCGCCATCAGCGTGGGGCTTAATGACATTGAAGCCCGCGTGCAGCTGCTAGAAAGCGACAAGCGCGCCGTTGAGCAAGCCCTACTCAATTACCATAAAGCCAGTTAATATAGGTGGCTCACCAGTAGTTTTTGCCACCGCCAATTGTAAATCGTAGCCCGGGTGGCTCACCGCGTACAATTCGGCCGCGAATGCCATTTGGCGGAGCTTTGTTGGCGTGATCGCATCAAAACCATCCCCAGATTTGTCATTTTTACGGTGTTTTACCTCTGTAAAGTACAGCGTACCACCCTGCTCGCTTACAATATCGATTTCACACCACTTCGTTCGCCAGTTACGCTCGATAATGACATGGCCATTCCGAACCAGATATTCTGCAGCAGTATTTTCGCTATTATTACCGATGGTACGTGTGGTCGGGGTGTCGGTAACAATTTCAGACATCGCCCCAGTAAACCCGGAAAAATCAGCACTTTTTTCCGTTGACGAGGAGTGTGTAGCTAGCCCCGCAGTCAAACGAGTAAAAAATGGTGATTTTTCACGGCGTGAGCTGGAAGCGATTTCTGAAGTTACTGCCGACGCACTTGCCCTATATTTTTGTAGCGGCGCAAAGCTTAACCGGTGCAAGGGAGTCACGCCAAGCCGTTCAATCGCCGCCCGGTGCGCCGC